>NZ_JAEQCF010000180.1:0-2619 GCF_020738625.1 Microcoleus sp. PH2017_09_SFU_O_A | reverse complement strand
CGGAAAGAAAGGTTATCCGACTTTCAAGAAAAACAGTCGCTCAGTTGAGTATAAAGTCAGCGGCTGGAAACTCTCAGAAACTCGGAAGCAAATCACATTCACTGATAAAAAGGGAATTGGCAAGCTCAAACTAAAAGGAACGTGGGATCTCAATTTCTACCAAATCGATCAGATTAAACGAGTTCGTTTGATACATCGCGCTGATGGTTACTACGTTCAATTTGCAATCAGCGCCGACAACAAAGTAGATGCAGCACCAGTAGGTAAAACAGTTGGACTAGACGTGGGACTGAAAGAGTTTTATACAGACTCCGATGGTCATGTTGAACCGAATCCCAAGTTTTATCGAACAAGCGAGAAACGGCTGAAGTTTCGGCAACGCCGTGTTTCTCGCAAAAAGAAAGGCTCTGCCAACCGCAAGAAAGCAATTAATCGATTAGGACGAGTACACCTCAAAATAAGTCGGCAACGTGAAGAACACGCTAAGAAACTGGCGCGTTGCGTAATCCAATCTAACGATTTGGTCGCTTACGAAGATTTGAGAATAAAGAATCTAGTAAAGAATCACTGTCTCGCTAAATCGATTAATGACGCAGGTTGGTATCAATTCAGAAAGTGGTTGGAGTATTTTGGTGTGAAATTTGGTCGGGTAACGGTTGCCGTTAATCCTGCTTATACTTCACAAAAATGTTCAAATTGCGGTGCAATCGTAAAAAAATCCCTATCCGTAAGAACCCACGTTTGTGAATGTGGATTTGTTATGGATAGGGATTGGAACGCAGCGATTAATATTCTGAAATTAGCCTTGAGTACGGTAGGGCATACCGGAACTTGGGTTTTAAACCCGAACGCTTTGGGAGATTTGACCTCTACTTTGGCTGGAGAAATCCTGTCTGAGCAAGTTGAGTCTATGAACAAAGAATCCCCTCGCCTTTAGGCAGGGGAGTGTCAAACAGCTTCCCAGGCCCGGCGGCGAGGCGCAACAGCTTTTTTTCGGGAATTGCAGCGAACTTGACAGAAGGCGCATCTAGCTGCAAAGCTCGCACCAGTACAGCGCTACCAACCCCCTCCGCATCCGTCACCACGTTAAAACAGTGATACATCCCGTAAATTAAGTAAACGTAGCCGATACCCGCACGCCCGAACATCGCCTGATTGCGAGGAGTCTGCTGTCGGTAAGCGTGACAAGCAGGATCTCCCGGGGCGTAAGCTTCTGTTTCCACAATCATTCCCCGAATAATCTCGCCATCAGGAAACTGTCGCACCAGAGTACAGCCCAGTAAATCAGGCGCTACGCTGGTAGATGTCCGCGCCAGCCAAAAAGATTCTACAATCTGAGTATTTGCACTCATTCAACAGGAGACAGTAAATTATGGACGTTAAGTTAGTTTTAGCAGTCTTGACAGCAGTTTTCACCGTGTGCTGTTTGTTCTTCGGCACAAAAAACGGATTCTACGATAGTGACAAGTATCACGGTAACGGTTCTGCTCACTAATTTTAGCTGGTAATTACTGGCCTAAAAAACCGCTGTCTGCTATTGAGACAGCGGTTTTTTTATGAACCGCAGAGGCCACAGAGGACACAGAGAAAGAGAAAATAGAGAACAGAAAGAATGAAAAGCAGTTGAGAAATGATGATACAGCAGGTTACTATATTTGCTGAAATTAAGGATGAATGTTGCCATCGGGCATTTTAGTTTCCTGCATTGTAGCATTCTCGAAATCCGCGCATCCCGGAAGATTGAAACGCATTGTGGTTCCTCGGTCTGTTGATTTCATGTTAAAACCAACTACTGCATTTTCTGGGTTATTCTTTTCGGGTACGGCACTAACTTTAAAATCCATATTTGCTGCTTGACCATTAGTATCAAGATTGAAACTTATGCCGCTACATCCCAAATCAGAACCTGTCAGGTTGGCTTTATTCAAGTTGGCATTTTTTAAGTTAGCATTCGCCAGTTTTGCTCCTGATAAGTTAGCACCTTCTAGGTTGGCTCCCTGCAAGTTAAATCCTTGTAAGTCCATTCCCTTCAAGTTGACATTGCTGAGATTGCATTCGGGACACTGTTTGGTCTCCAGCAATTGCTTGACTTGGTTTTGCTGGTTAAAATCAGGTATGTATTTGGTTGCAGCTAATAAAAGGGCGATCGACAATCCAGCAGTAATTATATTTTGGATTTTCATAAAAATTCTGAAAAGCCACTGTGGCTTTCTATCTCGGTTAATTATTCATACAGCAGTGCGATCGACATCTCCAGAATTTCCACAAAAAAATTGCCACCATTTCAGACAAGCACGGAGGCGCAGTTAAATCCCGCCGGACTGATAAATCCCGCCTTCTCTCCCTCACCAGTGCTGCTTTTGGTTTCGGACTCGCCCCGTCCGGCTGCTTCACTTCGCTTTGGGCAGCCCACCAACAAACAAATTTTGCCGACTCCTACGCGGATGCTGGAATGTTCGGCAATCTGACCCCCGCCAGCGAAGATCCCTACGGCGATCCGGCGGATGAGGAAACCGCTTAGGGAGCACCACAGAATGATTGATCCTATAATGACCCAAAGATAATTTCAGTGTGCAGCGTATCTTATGTCTCTAAAATCTATCATGAAACTGACCGAAC
>NZ_JAEQCF010000179.1:0-2620 GCF_020738625.1 Microcoleus sp. PH2017_09_SFU_O_A | reverse complement strand
GCATTTCCGAGACTTGAGAATTGAGTTGCTCTTCCAATTGCGATCGAGTTTGACGCCCATTTTCTAACTGATTTTCTAAGTCGGATATTTGAGATTGCATTTGAGCTTGATTGTGGTTGGCTGTCTCGATTTGAGTTTGCAATTCTAAGACTTGAGAATAGAGGTGCGAGCGTTCTGTGTTTGCAGTTTCTAAATCTGATTGCAGTTGCGATCGCTCTTGGTATAGACTTTCTAACTGCTGTTCTAATTCGGATACTGAAGATTGCAGTTGAGCTTGGCTCTGATTTGCTGTATCGAAGAGATTTTGCAATTCCGAGAGTTGAGAGTAAATGTGCGATCGCTCTTTGTTAGCCGTTTCTAATTGAACCTGCAATTCTGACAACTGAGACAGCAACTGTTCCCGCTCTCGAACAACCGTTTCTGATTGACTTTGCAGCTCAGATAATTGAGAGTTTAACTGCATTTTATCCTGATTCGCTGCTTCTAACTGCGTTTCCAGCTCTAATGCTTCAGGTTGCGGTTGATTTGGTTGTTGGCGGGCGGTTTCCAATTGAGAGTTGAGGATTTCTCGTTCTTGCTCTGAACTCTCTAGTTGAGCTTGCAATCCCGAAAGTTGAGACTGAAGTTGCTCCCGCTCTTGAATTGAGCGATCGAACTTAATTTGAATTTCTGACAACTGGTATTGTACCTGCAATCTGCCTTGGCTAGCAGTTTCCAACTGACTTTCAACTTCCGAAAGCAGAGCGTTAAATTGAGAACGTTCTGCATTAACCGCCTCTAACTCTGCTTGCATTTCCCGGATTTGGGCGTTAAGTTGCGATCGCTCGTGCTGAGCCAATTCTAACTGATATTGAAGTTCTGCCACTTCTGCTAACTGAGACTCAGCTTGTTGAGTATTTTCTAGCTGAAACTGCAAATCAGCAATCAGAGCATTAACTTGCGATCGCTCCTCAGCAATTCCTGCCAAAAATTCTTCCAATTCCGACACTTGATTGTTTAAAACATCTTGCTCGCGAGTCACAATTTCCAAGCGACTTTGCAGCTCAAACATTTCAGAATTTAGCTGAGTTTCATTCTGCATTTTCTGCCGCAATTCCGAAGTTCTAGCATCCAACTGCGACGCCAACTTCGATATGGCCTCCTGCGAACCCTGCATCCGCACCAAATTGCGTGAATTTCGCTTATTCAAAATAAGCCAGCAGACTAATGCCCCGCCTGCAAACCCTATCAATAAAAGTAATGCTTCCATTTGTTTATTTAATTGATATAAATTGAGTTATTTTGCTGTTTTTCCCAAAATGGGTATTCAAAAAACACTATCTTGTTCAAGGATATCACAATTTTAGCGCCTGTGTTTACCTGGCAAAACACTTTATATTTGTTTACATTGTTTGACATAGTTAAATGTTAACATTAATGTACAATGTTGTTGTGTAGAGCGCATTAATTGGGATATTTGGGCAGCGAATTAATACAATTTTGGAAAATTAATGCAACAATATTGGTAGGGTGTCTCGCCATGTATGGTTCCCAACAACAACAGAACATCAAACTATAGCAGTCTTTGCAGGAGTCGTAAAGTTTTTTACCCCACCCCTACCCTACCCTTATTAAGGGGAGGGAGTAAGAAATTCACAAATGATTTAGGATTTCTATAGCGACGCAAAGCGCGGCAATAGTTGAGTAAACAAACTCAACTAATAGTGTTGTAACAAGGATTGTTTCAATTGGTACAAGTAGAAGTTTGGCATAAATATTTGATTGACAGGTCAATGGTAGATTAAAAGTTTATCTAACAAAAATAAAATAGAGATAATTTTAAGTAGAGCGAGCGAATCAGTGCAATCTTGTTTAATGACTGAAAATTCAACCACTCTACTTATGATGTCTGGGCAAACTATTTTGGATAATGAACCAAAGTTAGGGTAAAGGTTTAACAGAAAGCCTTGTCAAAGCTTCCTTCAGCGCCGGCGGCAATTGACGGATAATCTTGCCCTTGTCCCGATCGACACCAACCAAAGTTACCTGTGCTGTCACGTATAATTCTTGAGCGTCGGGCGATCGAATTTCGTAATCCCAAAGCAGCCGCACGCCCTCGGTAGCAGCCATCCGGGTTCTGACTGCCACAGATTGACCCATTTGTACAGAGCGGTGGTAGCGCAGTGAAAGCTCAACCACCGGCAATTCCACACCCTGCGCCACCCACTCTGCATACTCGATGCCGAGAGAGCGCAAACTTTCCACCCTAGCTTCCTCCATCCAAGTCAGATAAGTCCCGTGCCAAACCGCGCCACTGTAGTCAGTATGGTGGGGGTTTGAAACTGTAACTTAATTTATGGACAAAGCTACCCATCCTTGACTATTTGGGCAGCTTTGTCCGCAACTCGGGCGATCGCACGAGACTATTTGCCCCTGGTTCAATTTGTTTTTGCCTCCGTGCCATTGGATGACAGATGTGGGCGTCTTGCGTCAGAGAAATCTGCATTTGGACTGATTATAATTTTTTACCTGCCATGTTGACGCTCGCAGGAAGTCGTATATAATACAAAGCACAGTACATTTACTCATGTCGAGTCAAATGCAGCTCGTAGAAAAACACGTAATTAACAAACAACATAGA
>NZ_JAEQCF010000089.1:74792-88069 GCF_020738625.1 Microcoleus sp. PH2017_09_SFU_O_A | reverse complement strand
CTCCTAGAGCGCTGAAGCGCAACTACGTACCTCTCGAAAAAATGGTTTTTGCACAACAAATGAGATGCTCCCAGAGCGCTGAAGCGCAACTACGTACCTGCTCCCAGAGCGCTGAAGCGCAACTACGTACCTGCTCCTAGAGCGCTGAAGCGCAACTACGTACCTGCTCCCAGAGCGCTGAAGCGCAACTACGTACCTGCTCCCAGAGCGCTGAAGCGCAACTACGTACCTGAAAATTAGATAAGCACCCCACAGCTTGTATTCTTATCGTCCCGCGATTCTCACACCTTCCCTAAAATGAACAATCGTCGCAATTACCGCAATACAAAAGTAGAATATTCTAATCAGCCAAAAACAAACCCGCATTGACCAAGAAACAATCGTCGGAGCAACACCAGTTAACTGCACAAATCTCGAATTAACCTTTTTTTCAAAGCTGTCGAGGTCTTTCATCTCAGATTGTTTTGTGGGAATCACCGGAAACTGACCTGTATATACATAATAACCGAGAAAACCTTCCACTCCTACCTTTCGGTTCAAAAATGAGTTGGTTAATGTTGCAGTTTCCGCCGGCGCTAACTTATCCGATTCCGCTACTTTGTCCAGCCAAGAATTATATCTGATGGCTGGCGTACTCATGAAAACTATGGGAACTATAGGTATCAACAAAGCCGCACTAATTTGGCGACTGTATTTAGGATGTAGCAGTTTTGTCGCGATGCCAAATCCCATGCCGATAAAAGCAAATACCAATATATTTAACAGTTCAATAATTTCGATGCCCCTCAACAAATCACCGATAATCAGAATTGTATATAATAATTTATCTGCCAGTAGCAGAGCTGCGAACTTGATGAGAATTGACACGCCTACAATAGTAGCTGCAATCGCCAGATAACCTATGCCACCTAGGACGTACAAGAAAATCGAACCGACTTGTTTTAATGGCTGCATGGAATTATTCACTCTTGTGAAAGTTTAGGAGTCTGATTGACAAAACAATTTAAAATTTTAGATAAATCTGGCTCTCCACATTTGAGTCTTAAAATTGATTAGTTTGACATTTTGCAGTCAATCTAAAATCTAAAATCTAAAATCACTTGACAAGTTCCTGCGCGGCCGCTTTTGCGACTTGTGCGATCCGTTCCTTCACAACACCCTCTTCGTTAGCGCAGCCCTCGAAGAGGATCGCACTTTGGTCTGGTTCCTGTTCGCGATCGATCCCCAACCATAGAAGATACTCGATATTACCGGCCGGGCCAAGTAAAGGCGACCACGTTAAGCCTCTTTCCTGCCATCCTAAAGCTGTAGCTGCCTTCCACACTTGAAAAATCGCATCGGCTTGAGTTGCCGAGTCTCTGACTACGCCTTTTTTCCCGACGCGATCGCGCCCCACCTCAAATTGCGGCTTTACCAACAATACCGCTTCTCGCGGTGGTGCCAACAATTCCCACAGCGCCGGTAAAACCTTATCCAGCGAAATAAACGACACATCTACTACCGCCAAATCTGCTCGCGGTGAGTCGCCGTAAAGCTCCGCAGCAGTCATGTAGCGCAAATTGGTGCGTTCTTTCAAAATTACCCTCGGATCGTTGCGTAAGCGCCAATCAGCTTGACCGTAGCCAACATCGATCCCGTATACCAGTGCCGCACCGGCTTGCAGCAAGCAGTCGGTAAAACCGCCTGTGGAAATGCCGCCGTCGAGACAGATTCTGCCCGCGACGGGAATTGCAAATATTTCTAAAGCTTTGGCTAATTTGTCGCCGCCTCTGGAAACGTAGCGCGATCGCTGTTTAATCAAAATATTGGCTGCAATGTCAACCTCAGTGCCCGGTTTGTCAATTACCTGTTGGTCGATCGAGACTTGGCCAGTCCGAATCAAGGCTTGAGCTTGTTGTCGGGAGGTACATAAATCCAGGTCTACCAATAAAGTGTCTATTCGTTGTTTAGCCAAGATGTTTAATCTGTACGGATAGGGTTAAGGACTGTATCAGATTAGCACTTACGCAAAAACCCGACTGCGGATTTTTTATAATTATTTGGGTTTTCCGAGGGCGATGCCCTCACATCAGCATTTGTATAGTATTTTGAAGCTCGATCGCCGATCGCTCCTACCCCACATGATGTGACTGAGATCGCTATGAGCCTGTAGTTTTATCACACATCGACATTCGTAGAATCACATAAAAAATGTCGCAAATCAAAGATTATGTAAATACAGGGGAATGCGCTACAAACACAATCAGGGCGATGGACATGAAAAAAACGAACTTTCCGATCAGAAATTCTGACATTTGTCAAGAAAATCCTCTGGCCTTCGTCAGCGGCAACCTAATCCACATTCTTTACCCCAACGGCGAAGTAGAAGCAATCAGCACCGACCAAATCAACCGCCACCACACGAAAAATTCCCTCGACAAATGCCTCGTCTGGGGATATGTCGGCGATTTTTAATACCAATTTCCAACAAGAATACAAATGAAGAGCCAACTCCAAACCCTTAGGCAGTAAGTCATTGTCTATTCTTTAAGCCCCAATCGAAAATGGTATAATCCGTAAAAAAGATCGCTTTTCTGCTGTGATGCCAAAAAAGCGATCGAGAGCCTGCTACGTGCAAGCCACAAAAGCAATTTGCTGCTAAAAAAACCAGCTTGCTTGACTTAAATATCTTGTTCGCTCAATTCGCGAATCATGTAATCAAAAGGCTGTTCTAGAAAAGGCCCGACAGACAAGCCGGCAGATTCAACCTGAGCCTTAACCATCTCCTTCATAATGCTAATCCCCATTACCGTCGGGCCGATGGGAACGCTCAGAGAATTGTAAGTTTCTCGCAAACCTTGGAGCACGCGCTCGTCGAGCACATCGGTACTTCCAGCCACCAAGGCGTAAGTAGCGTAGCGCAAGTAGTAGTCCATATCTCGCAGACAAGCCGCGTAGCGACGAGTTGTGTAGGCATTACCACCGGGACGAATCAGTTCGGGCTGTTCTGCAAATAGCTGAATACCAGCTTGCTTGACAATAGCCGCAGCATTGCTGTTAATCGCTGCTGCTGCTTGTACCCGTGCTGTGCCAGTTGCAAAATAAGATTTCAACCGATCGATACCATCTCGGTCTAAATACCTACCAGCAACATCATAATTTTCAATCAGACTCGTCACGGCATCGCGCATAAGTTTCTCTCCCAAAAATCTTTATCAATACTTTGCTATCTGAGATAGACCGCCTATTGTAGACTACTACAAATCGGCCTTTGATTAAGATTTGAGATAGGATTTGCACACAGGGTAGTCCCTCCCCGGCAAATGACCGCCAAGTTCAGCCGTTTGCCTGATATCAACAGCCGAAACACAGACAAGGCAATCATCACAAATTGTCCTGCCCCACTAGACCCACTTTAATATTTTGTATCTATTGTTACAAAACTGTGGGTACTCAAGGCATACGATCGCGCAAACATTCTGAAATCTGCCGTTAGCGAAGCACTCGTTGCAGGATCGCCCGCAACAAAACCAATATCAGGAGTAAGTCATGTTCCAGACACCCCAAGAAGCCCTCAACTACATAAAAGAAAATAAGATCCAGATCGTCGATCTGAAATTCATCGATATGCCGGGGATCTGGCAACACCTTTCCCTGTACCACGACCAAATCGACGAAACCGCCTTCACCGACGGCGTACCCTTCGACGGTTCCAGCATTCGGGGCTGGAAAGCCATCAACGAATCAGACATGACAATGGTCATCGATCCTACCACCGCGTGGATGGACCCGTTCATGGCAGAACCCACCATCAGCTTCATTTGCAGCATCAAAGAACCCCGCACCGGCGAACCGTACAGCCGCTGTCCCCGGACGATCGCCCAAAAAGCCATAGACTACCTGCTGACCACCGGTCTCGGCGATACAGCATTCTTCGGCCCAGAAGCAGAATTCTTCATTTTTGACGACGTTCGCTTCGACCAAACCCAAAATTCCGGGTATTATTACGTAGATTCCGTCGAAGGTCGCTGGAATTCCGGCAAAGAAGAAGCAGGCGGCAACCTCGGCTACAAACCGCGTTACAAAGAAGGTTATTTCCCAGTAGCACCAACCGATACCTCTCAAGACATGAGAACGGAAATGCTGCTGACAATGGCCAAATGCGGCGTACCAATCGAAAAGCACCACCACGAAGTCGCCACCGGCGGGCAGTGCGAACTCGGTTTCCGGTTTGCCACATTAGTCCAAGCCGCAGACTACTTGCTGACATACAAATACGTCATCAAAAACGTCGGCAAAAAATACGGCAAAACCATCACCTTCATGCCCAAACCGCTGTTTAACGACAACGGTTCCGGGATGCACGTTCACCAGTCGATTTGGAAAGACGGCCAACCGCTATTTGCAGGCGATCAATATGCAGGTTTCAGTCAAATGGGACTGCATTACATCGGCGGCATTCTCAAGCACGCCCCGGCACTTTTGGCAATCACCAACCCGACGACCAACTCCTACAAGCGGTTAGTTCCCGGCTTTGAAGCGCCAGTAAACTTAGCTTATTCTCAAGGAAATCGATCGGCATCAGTGCGAATTCCCCTTTCCGGGAACAACCCGAAAGCCAAGCGCTTAGAATTCCGCTGTCCCGACGCGACATCCAACCCCTATTTAGCCTTTGCAGCCATGCTGTGTGCAGGCTTAGACGGCATCAAAAATCAAATCGATCCGGGCGAACCTTTGGACGTAGATATCTATGACCTTTCCCCGGAAGAATTAGCCAAAGTTCCTTCTACTCCCGGTTCCTTGGAAGGCGCGTTAGAAGCTTTAGAAAAAGACCACGCTTTCTTAACAGAAACAGGCGTCTTTACCGAAGATTTCATCCAAACCTGGATTTCTTACAAACTCGACAACGAAGTCAACCCGATGCGGTTACGTCCTCACCCTTACGAGTTTGCTTTGTACTACGACTGTTAGAAAATTAAGAATCAAAAATGGAAATTATGCCATTTTTAATGCTTAATTAAAAAGAACGCCGCCCTAAAAAGTGGCGTTTTTTTTAGAACTTCTGGATCAGCGCCCAGACTTTGCCTTTACCGGAGACTATCTCGGCGACACCGCGAGTAGTAGCGCCCATTGTAGCGTCAGAGACATTCTCTACTGCCCATTTATTTGCTTTCTCATCAACGATGAATAAATCGTCAGCGGCAGTGCCTTCCTGAAGGCGATATATCTTATTCAGGATGAAACGTCGCCGCGCCTCAGCTTTTGGTAGGCCCCTAACTTCATCTGGATCGACAGATAGGACACTACCTGGTTTTAATGTACCTTTTGAAGTCTTAAAATTGCGATCGCTCTTTGCTGCTATTTGCACCCTGTGAAGTGGCAAACTTAACTGAGTTTCAGAGATAATCCAAACCGCAGCTAGCGCCCCACTTTTTCCCAAACCCAGAACCGCTGCAAAGGCTGTAAAAATTAACAAAGGCTTGAAATAATTCATCATATTTGTGCTTCTTTGTGTGTAATGTGCTGCTTGGAGATGGTGTCCGAAGACAATTACCCCGATCGAACCTTATTGATTGCACGGTATGAAAGGCTAAATATGCCAGTCAGAGAAACCAGTATCGACAAAGCTTGGGAATTTTCAACTTATTTTTTTCATACCCTGATTAAGCAACACCTGATGGGACACCAGATGATTATAAATTAGCAATTAGCAATCAAGTAAGTAAGTACGTGAGAATAATTATTTTGATAGAACCCATTTAATATAGTTTCCGGTTGTATCGGTATTGTTTAAACCGTTAACAGTTAACTGTTAACCGTCAACATCACCTGACGGTGCAACCGGAATTGATATTAGATGCAAACTAGATCCAGTACGTGGTGACATACTCCTACACTGACTCTTAGAGTACAGTGTAGGCTTCCAAGACAATCCGGCTATCGCTTAGGAGACTCTTGGCTTTAAGAACGGGATGCCCCACCGCTCTGTTCTTTATATTTATCGCTGCATTATGGTCACGGTCTAGACTACATCCACAATGGGGGCAGTCGTGCCAGCGTTGATACAGTTTTTTAGGAACTTTCACACCACAATTAGAACAATCTTGACTCGTACCAGACGCTTGAACCGGGATCACCAATAAACCAGCTTTCTCGGCTTTGTTTATCAGTATCGACAGAAAGCTTGACCATCCAGCATCAAGTACAGACTTTGCTAACCGGGTACGCGCAAGTCCCTTAACATTCAAATCTTCAACTGCAACAACATCATATTTTTCCAATAAGTTGTTCGCCGTTTTGAAATGAAAATCTTTGCGTTTGTCTGCAACTTTTTTATGTTGTTTGCCTAGTTGTTTTACTGCTTTTTGTCTGCGATTACTACCTTTTTTACGACGAGAGACACGTTTTTGAATAACTTTTAAACGTTTCTGTGATTTTCGGTAGTGTTGGGGAATAGCAACAGTTTCACCTTCAGAAGTTGTCAAAAACTCCTTTAGACCAACATCAATCCCAGTCATTGACCTTGGATTTATATCAGGCTTGATTTCGGGAACGGTTGAATCTTCCAAGCTTAGAGTTACATAGTAACCGTCAGCTTTTTTCGTGATAGATGCGGTTTTAATTTTAAAATCATCCGGTAGCGGTCGATGCAAAATAACTTTAATTTGACCTAATTTGGGCAAAGAAATTCTACCATTGGCAATACAATCAGGTTTAATTCTTGGGTATAAGAAAGTTCTGTATCTACTACGAGCTTTAAATCTTGGTTTTCCGCTACGTTTTCCGTTGCTATCCCCCTTTACAAATCGGTCAAAAGTTGTTTTCACTCGCTTGACAACATCCTGCAAAACATCGGAATAAACATCTTTGTAATGAGGATGCGTCTCTTTCAACTTAGGGAGTGTTCTTTTTTGCCCAAAATATTCGGGGTAATCTCGCAGCTCCGGGAGATGACAAACAAGTGGACAGGCATTGATTGGACAACGATTTTGCTCATACCAATTAAATCTATCTGCCAGCAAATAATTATATTGAGCGCAACACATAGACAACCATCGGTCTATTTCTTGCGCTTGCTGTTTTGTTGGACGTAGCTTGTATTGGTATGCCGTTTTCACCTGTTATTTACCTCCTGTTATAGATATGATAGCATAGACGTGATAACAATGGGTAGACAAAAATATGAAAACTACAAGATTAAATGTGCGGATGTCCGAACGTCGATTGAATAAATTAAGGGCGTATGCAGTAAGTAAAGATAAAACAGTAACCCAAATAGTGGAGGACTGGGTTGACCAACTGCCGAACACAGAAATTGGCAAAAACTCAACTACCCTTCTCCCGGTCATTTTTGCGGATTGATATGGTCAAAGGGTGTCTCATTTTTGCCTCGCAATTCCTCTCATCACCTCCCTTCGGGTAGGTGAGAGGCTCCTTGCTGTTCGTGCTGAATGGGGACTCGTGGAGGCGTACAGTATAGAAGTTGCCGAACAGGCACACCGATCGCCCGATCGACCGCCAGCAATTTGTTACCCTAAAAGTAGAATCATTCCTCCCTCAACGCATCCCATGAACAACGCCTCTCCCCTGATTCAAACCGTGACTCCAGAACGCTGGGCCGGGTTTAGCATGGACTTCATAGGGGCGGGTTGCACAGGTTTGTTGGTCAAAAACGGCCGCGCCGTGCGTACCCTGAAATCCGGGCGCCATTTCAGCTTCGCCCTTCCCCTACTGGAACAGTGTCAAATTGTCCTCGTAGATACCAAACTTCGCAACTTGGACGTGCAGTCCCACGGAGATTTTTTGTCTAAGGATAGATTTTTAATTGATGCGACTTTGACGGTTATTTATCAAGTTATAGATCCGAAACGGGTAGCTTTGGAATTGTCCGATCCGATCGCGGCTTTAGCAAGTGCAGTTAAAGATTGTATGGGATTAGCGATCGGGCAATTTTCTTTACAACAGCTTATCACCCAAGGTCGGCTGTTGCTGCGCCAAAATTTGCTCGATCGCGTCCAAGACTTTTATCCCCTAGGTTTTAATTTAGAAGACGTGCGAATTGGCGATGTCAGCTTCCCCGAAACCAACGGAGTGATTCGCCAAGTTGAGGGAATGAGTGCGCGACAGGAAGCAGAAAATTCGGCCGCCCTGCAAATGAGAATTGCTGAAGCTGGCCGCCCGATCGCACCTCAAGCTCCCGTCCAGCAGTTAAACTTAATTTCAGGTCATTCTCCGGCGAGTCTTCCAGCTTCTGAAACAGCAGCATCATTCGATCGCGATTTGCAACAACTGACAGAACAACTCGCTCAAAATAGTCTCCCACCCGCGAGAAATTCACCTTCACTTGCACCGACGGTACTCGCCAGCAGCGATCGCAAAAATACTGCCTATTTAATCTACAAGTTTTCTGGACAGGCGATCGGTTTAACGGCTAATCCTTTTACAATTGGACGCGAACCGACTAACACTTTAGTATTGCAAGATCCGCAAAGTTCGCGCTACCACGCCCAAATCCGCCGCGCCACTGACGAAGTTGGCAAACAGCGATATCAACTTGTCGATAGCGGCAGTTCCAACGGCACTTTTGTCGGAGGGCAGAGGCTGGCTGCTAATGAGCCTTTTTGGTTGGCAAATGGTTGCGAAATTGCGATCGGCGACCAAAAATGGGTGTTTCAAGACGGGTGAAAACTACCCTTTTTTCGATCGAACTTAATGCCCTGTCCAAACTCGGACTACGGGTATTTTCTGATACTAATTTTATTTATTTGTACTTAGGCTGACCGTAGGGCGATCGGTGAGAATAGTAGCTGTAAAAATCGGATTTTCAAACCCATACCGAGATTAATGTCAGCCTGAAATCCAATGAATGCAAGGATTGTGGGAAAGAAGTTACAGGATGAATGTGTATTTTGACTGAGTTTTAACCCGAAAAATGTCAGTAATTCGGGCGATCGACCGCATCGCGAAGTTCAAAAAAAGTAGGTGTCAACTTATACCAAAAAACTGTTCCTTAGTGAACCGTTTTATTTGTTCAAATATGGTAGATCCTAAGACAAGATATTTTGAGTTTCGACGATCGAAATATTAGCAATCAACCGATCGCCCACATCCCAAAACAAAAATAACAGGTGTTATTTTATACTAAAAAAAGGTTCTTGCACGAACATTTTGATTATTGAAAATATGAGGAGGAAATCAGACTAATTTAAGATTGAGGGAGGCCAATAAATTGAACTGATAAATTGTGTGCAAGTCACGATCGCGTAAAAGTACAAAATTTAGGCAAAATCTTTAGTTGTCTATATTTTAGAGAGGGAGAATTGGCAAATTATGGAAGAGATCGAGGCGCCATTCGAGCAAGGAGTCAAGTAGCTGCACGATCGGGATTTTGAGCAGGCGATCGCGCTTTCCCTTGCAAGTGCTGCAACTCGATCCCAACTATACCGACGCTTGGAAGTGTCCCGGCTTGGCCTTCGGACACGTGAAGCACATCGCCCGTACCCAATTCCAAATGTCCCTGAGTAGAATTCTCTTCCCAACCCTAGGGGGGATATCTCCACAAGCATTTCGAGGGAGAATTTGTCAAGATTGAAAATATAACGAGAGGACAACCCCATGAGCTTTTCTATACAATCGATTTATACCTGGTACCGCGAGACGCTCCGCAACCCCAAGTACCGCTGGTGGATTATTCTGGGAACACTGGCATATCTGGTAAGCCCGATCGACATTGCGCCGGATTTCCTCCCCGTAGTCGGACAAATTGACGATGTGGCGATCGCAGTATTGCTGATTTCCGAAGTGTCCCAAATGGCGATCGACTATTTTAAATCCCGCCAAACACAGACAGCCTCAGCCTCAGAACCAACCGACACCTATTCAGAAGGGACACCCCGCACCGTAGATGTAGAAGCCTCTTCTGTACAATAGTTGCCAAAAATAACTGAATAGTTTACAGCTTTTTGAGAGTGAGTGGGAGCAGAAAACATCGGCTCCCTTTTGCATGGGCGCTGCTAAACTCATGGGTGGGCGATCGAACAGGTTCTTCGTGAGGACTTCAGTCCTTTCCAGGTTCTTCGTTTCCAGGTTCTTCGTGAGGACTTCAGTCCTTTCCAGGTTCTTCGTGAGGACTTCAGTCCTCATAATTTTAAAGAATAAAAACTGAGGACTAAAGTCCTGACTACAAACAATCGAACATGATATGATTTTGAGCTTGAGGAATCGGTGTTAACAGCAAATTTTCATTTATGCAGTTTAGCGACTTAGTAGAAAAACTGAATTTAGCCAACAGCCACAGCCTAAAAGCCTCCAGCGCGGACGATCGAGAAATTACAGGCACCGCCCCAGTCGATGAAGCCACATCGGGTACGATCAGTTACATAGAAGGAGCTAAATTTGCCGCTCATGCAGCCACTACAAACGCTTCAGCCTTAATTTTACCCTTAGATGAAGGCTTGCAAGCTCAATGCAGCGATCGCAACATCGCTTGGATTTCCGCAGCAGATCCCCGATTGCTATTTGCTCAAACCATCGGCCTTTTTTACCAACCATTTCGCCCACCATCCGAAATACATCCCTCCGCTACAGTTCACCCCGAAGCTGAAATCGGTGAAAATGTCAGTATCGGCCCCCACAGCGTGATTCAAGCAAAAGTCAAAATCGGCAATAACGTTTGCATTCATCCAAATGTCGTAATTTACCCAGATGCAGTAATTGGCGAAAATACAGTTCTACACGCTAACTGTGTGATTCACGAACGTGCTCGGATCGGGGCAAATTGCGTCATTCACAGCGGTGCGGCGATCGGGAGCGAAGGTTTTGGGTTCGTGCCGACAGCCTCAGGATGGGTGAAAATGGAGCAGTCTGGCTGCACGGTATTGGAAGAGGGCGTTGAGGTGGGCTGCAACAGCACGATCGACAGGCCCGCCGTCGGAGAAACCCGCATCGGCCAGAATACCAAAATCGACAATTTAGTACACGTAGGTCACGGCTGTCAAATCGGGAAAAATTGCGCTTTTGCCGCCCACGTCGGCTTAGCGGGCGGAGTAATAATTGGCAATAATGTAATTTTGGCAGGTCAAGTAGGAATAGCCAATCAAGCTAAAATTGGAGATGGCGCGATCGCCACAGCCAAAGCCGGAATTCACAGCGACGTGCCCGCAGGTGCGATCGTGACTGGGGTTCCAGCAATTCCCCACAAACTCTTTCTCAAAGCCGCTGCTGTGTACAACCGCTTACCCGAAATGTACCAGTCCCTGAGACAAATTCAGCGCCGGATCGATCGCCTTTGAAGAAAAAACTCCGATGGAAGCAGCTATAAATCACAAGCTGGAAGGCTTAATTATCAAAGGTTTTATTTTTTTAGAGTTTTGCTGAAAAATATTTTTAGTAAAACGCATAAATTTAAGTATATATTTTTGATAATGCTACAAATCGGCACAAAAGCTTATTTGCAAATCGCAGGTATTCCCCGATCGCTTCTCAACATAATGATTGAAACTGCCACAGATCCACTTACAGGAAAAGCCCTGCTTCAAAAACTCAAAGAACTCGCTCACTTGCCCAAACGAGAAACCGCAAAACACTGCGGCTACTACTCTACAACAAAAAACGATCGCACCCGCGTTAATCTCAGCGGTTTTTACAATGCTGTACTCGCCGCCAAGGGGATTCCCTTAAGTTCAGAACGCAAAAAAGATGGTCGGGGTAGAGAAGCAGCTTATCGCGCCAGCGTCCACAAAAACGGTCAAATTGTACTCGGTACGGCTTACACTGAATCGATGGGATTAACACCCGGAGATCGGTTTGAAATTAAGTTGGGTTACAAGCACATTCACCTGATCCAGGTAGATGGCGATCGCAGTCAGGATCGGAATCCGAGCTCAAGCGAGGAAGACGAAACCGATAATGCCGAGGAATAATGCTTTAAGACCACTAAGGTGAAGATAAATTAACAATTAATCTCTAATTCGATTAATTGTGCATCTTCCAACGATCGCACGGGTATAATGCCGATAAAACCGGGTTTGACATTATAGCATTTCCGGTAAATGACTTAAAAAAAGTTTGTAGTGAGGACTTTAGTCAAGCGTAATGGATGCGGACTAAAGTCCTCACTACAAACCTATTTTATTGTGTGGTTCTAGCTAACATGATTTTATTAGTCAATATCCGATCGCCAAACCAAACATATTCGGCAGAAACCTGGTTTAACAGCGTAAGTCCTATTACCCATAAATCGCTGCACTCTCTTCTATTTGTGAGACAATCGCTTAAATGTGGAACAGCCTGAATAACCTGCGACTGGTGTCGCCATCAATACCGGCAATTGTCAAAGTAATTGTTTTTTTCTCAACTTGGGCTTGTTTGTGGCTGCCCGTAGCAATTATACTGGCGATCGCCCTCAAATGGCATCCGCCCCAACCCTTAGGCAACAAAAAACTGCCTTTACTAGCTTCCCTCTACTTAATTGTCCCCTTAATTTTGTGGGCGACAACTTGGATCGAAGGCGCATCTTTGGCTGACTGGGGTTGGGATTGGCAACCCGCAACTTTCATATCCTCGCTGCTGGGATTAACATTAGCAGTAGTCAGCTTAACCATTTTGTTCGGCGTGCAATTAACCGCTGGTTGGCTGGAACTACAAAACACCAAAGTTCAAACCGAAACAGGCGAAACAATCATTCATTTTCCGGCTTCAATTCTGAAGCCTTCAACTCTCGTGACTCTGTTATTAGCCCTGTGGATTAGCGCGACAGAAGAGTTAATCTTTCGCGGCTGTTTGCAAAATCTACTCCAGCAAGATTACTCAATACTAACCGCAGGTGCGATCGCCAGTTTGATTTTTGCGATCGCCCACCTAATTTGGGCAGCAAAAGAAACTATACCGCAACTACCTGGATTGTGGCTGATGGGTCTGGTTTTAATTTTAGCCCGCATCACCGACAATGGTAGCTTAGGATTGGCGATCGGACTCCACGCCGGATGGATTTGGGGTATAACTACCGTAGATACAGAAGGACTAATTAATCAAACCAACAAAGTACCGGAATGGATTACAGGAATAGCAGCAAAACCCCTCGCAGGTGCGGCCGGAATCCTGTTATTGCTAGCAACAGCAGCCGTAATTTTGTTAATCTAAATAAGACTTATTGCTAGAGGTATGTTGTTGGGCTTTAGCCCTCAGATAGCTGAGGTATGTTGTTGGGCTTTAGCCCTCAGATAGCTGAGATATATTGTTGGGCTTTAGCCCTCAGATAGCTGAGATATATTGTTGGGCTTTAGCCCTCAGATAGCTGA
>NZ_JAEQCF010000089.1:0-74745 GCF_020738625.1 Microcoleus sp. PH2017_09_SFU_O_A | reverse complement strand
TATGTTGTTGGGCTTTAGCCCTCAGATAGCTGAGGTATGTTGTTGGGCTTTAGCCCTCAGATAGCTGAGGTATGTTGTTGGGCTTTAGCCCTCAGATAGTGATTATATAGTAAGTGAAATCGCCTCAAAAACTTTATTGACAGTTATACCTCATCTTTCGCTCGAAATGCTATAAATCACTTAACTTAACCTCAAATAGGCCTAGAATTAAGAAACCCGGTATTTCAAAGAAACCGGGTTTGCGATGTTCTATTTTTAATCGACTAAAATCAACAAAGCCATCTCTAAACTATTTTCCAATTACGCTGCATCGTGGACAGGAGAAGGTTCAGATTTTTTTTTGGTGAAGTGTGCGGGGAGTACAGATTGTCTGACACATCTCGATATCGATCGCAAATATCCCACTTCTGCTTGAATAGAATCCAGCGTAGAAAGACTGTCAACTAACTGCTCAAATTCATCAGCAGTAATTCCGGCACCCTTCAAGACTTCTTCGTTGAGCCGCCCGTACATTCCTTGCAGCAGGAGTTCGATAATCTCCGTGTAGTCACCAATTTCTGTTCCGTAACCTTGCAATTTCTTGGGATTGACTCCCCACTGCAAAATCTTTAACAACTCTTGGGGGGAACTCCATGCAAAAGAGGAAGCAATAACTTCTTTTTCTGCTGCGACTAGAGCGTGCTTGATTTCCACTTCCGGTAAATCTGGAGTGTTGATTAAGTTTTCCAAGTTTGACACTTGTCCATCTAACACGCGCAAAGAAAAAGGAGCTAATTCTACAGTTACCATGTCGCCAGCATCATCAATGATTCTAAAAGGATCTTCCAGAACATTAATTAGCAGATGGATGTCTGTAGGCTTGCTCCAGTCAAACTGTCCGAGGAAAAATGGTTCTTCGTATCCCGGTAAAAGTCCTTGAAAATAAATCGGCAGATTTTTGCCTGATTCAAGAATTTTATAAAGAGCAACTTCCAAGGTTTCTGTCGGCCACCCGAGATTGCTGACTGCGACAATTTTCAGTTTTCCGGGAACGGAGACTACCAGAGCGTTCAGCAATAAATGTACGGCTTCGACAAGATTTTGAGCGGTGACGTAGCGGTGGGGAGCATGAACGTTGACAGTTTTACTTTGCTCTACTTTTTTGGACATTTGCTCGCAGAACAAGCTATTTTCCAACATATGAGTAAAGCGAACCATCCCGTAAGTGACGTTTCCTGCTTGAGCTGCTTTGGCAAATTGCCATTCGGCAAACTTTTTGGAGGCTGCGTAAACTTCGGTTGTAAAGTATCGAGATGTTTTGCCTGTGGAAGAGAAGATGCAGTCTGCTACGCCGTATTCTTCGCATAGCTGGATGACGTGTTTGCATCCTAACAGGCTGGTTGTAACTGTTTCTCGGATTTTGATTTCAGCTAGTCCGGGTTGGCGTTGGGCTGCTAGGTGAAAAACAATCTCTGGTTTTTCTACCTCAAATATATGTTTCAGTGCCTCCCAGTTGCGAATGTCAACCGCATAGAAAGTTACTTCACCTTCTTTGTTAAAATGCGGGAGAGTTTCTCCGGGGTTTTGACATCGGGCTTTGTCTGCGGAAATGATTTTGGTTGCGCCTAATTCGATGAGTTTTTCGATTAAGAAAGCGCCGACGCATCCTTCTCCCCCGGTTACGAGAATGGTTTTTCCTTTGATTTTGCTGTTGACTGCGGATGCCTGTAGGTGAATTGTACGATCGCGCACGTCGGTAAAAGGTTCGCTTTCTAGTTGTCCGTCGGCTTGATAGGCGGTGATTAGCTGTGCGGTGAGAGTTTTTAGGGCTGCTAGGATTTCAGGATCTTGGGGTTCCGGGGAACCTGGGGGAACTAACCGTTGGATGCGATCGATTATTTCGGCTTTGCTAGCACCTTCAAACACTTCTGAGGGGTTAATTACACTTTTCACTGTTGGCTCCTTGAGATTCTAGAAATACGGTTGCTGATAAGCGAGTTGTTAAACTGATTTTCGAGGGACAGAATCTTTTAAAGTCTGCTTGATTTTAAGATTTTTTAGACTGAAAGCGACTTGATGGGAAAGACACCCTATGGTAGAGATACCCTATCGGCTCTCATACTTATTGCTTGTCTTCAGCCTACTTGTAGTTTTA
Organism: Microcoleus sp. PH2017_09_SFU_O_A; assembly: GCF_020738625.1. NCBI lineage: Bacteria > Bacillati > Cyanobacteriota > Cyanophyceae > Oscillatoriales > Microcoleaceae > Microcoleus > Microcoleus sp. PH2017_09_SFU_O_A. The sequence goes on along the minus strand of NZ_JAEQCF010000089.1, from coordinate 72,611 downwards.
TTAAGCATTTCTTTACCTATTTATTTTGGCGATCGACCAAGTTGGAACACGATCTATCAAACATTTGTCTCTACAACTATAAACTTAAGTTGCTGGCTGTTGGCAATACTCAAAACATATCTTTACTATTTCTTTGCAATCACATACGAGTTTTGACGCAATTTTAAAGTTCATATAAAGTAGCGCAAGCGTTAAAACTCTTAACATTATATTTGACAGCGATTCCACAGCCTTTTACTACTCAAGCTATCTGTATGGCAGGTTACCAAATATAGCTAATGTTTCAGTAAATTAGGACTTACGCATTGACAAAATAACCAAATAGTGCATTGATAAAGAGGGAACATCTACGTGCCTGGTATCGGACAATCAGAAAAATAACTAAAACCTCGACAGCGCGATGCAATAAGGAGCTATACACCTTATTTTTACTCTCAGAACCCAAGTTTGGGGGGTGCAGTAGGCACTTCAGAGATATTGGGAGACGTTTCCCATGATAGTATTAATGGCTTTTTGGTGAGAGAGAGATATGAACCGTCAGATTTATTTTCGATAATAGAAAAGTTTATCAACTTAGAAGGAGGTATATTAAGTGTTGACGATACAGTCATATAAAAGCTGTATAGTGAACCAAAACATACAGAATTAATTAGCTATTTTTGGTCAGGTAAATACCATAAGCCGATCAGAGGATTAAACTTAATCACGCTATATTATAGTGACATCTATGGTAATTCAGTGCCAATCAATTACAGAATTTACGATAAAAGAGATGGAAAAACCAAAAACGATTATTTTAGATAAATGGTGAGGGAAATCACAGAATGGGGAGTACAACCAAGAATAGTAACGGGAGATAGTTGGTATTCAGGAGTAGAAAACTTAAAGTTTCTAAGAAACCAGAAACTGTTTTTTTATTCGGGATTTAAAAAAACAGAACCGTCTCTAATGAGCCGCACAAGTATTGCCAGGTAAGTAATTTAGAGATAGCAGATGAAGGATTAATAACTCATTTGAAAGAATTTGGATTTATAAAATTGTTTAGGAAAGACTTTAAAAAAGAAGACTCTAGACATTATATTTTATATCTGCCACAACTGTCCAAGCTGCAAGAAACAAGTCGAAGTGAATTTATCACAATTCACGATATACATTGGGGCATTGAAACTTTTCATAGAGGACTCAAACAAGTATAGCGGATCTAGCGAAAGATTCGCGGACGTTGTTGGGATGCGAGCCCTATACGTCTAAGCGGTTATACGATCTGCCAGTTATACCTCATCTTTTTGAGAAAGGCTATATGTGGAATTTGTCGGTTCATGGTGAGAGACACCTCTGCGATCAAAACTCACATATTTTGCTCACTTCACGCATTTATCAAATTGGAGTTGATGCGCTCTAAAAAGATAATTAGCAATTGGTATGAAGTCCAAAGGAATCTGTTCACTTTAGTTGTCCGTGATCCTATTTTGGCGAACCTTAGGCCCCGGAGTAGTGAACAAAATTTAACGGCAATTAATGAATTCAAAAATAGCCTGTCTCAAAAAATCAAAGCCTTGCTGAATAAAGCTCCTGACCAAGTAAAGAAATACAAAAGATTTCTGTTTTGGTGTAGTGACGAAACTCGATTAGGACTACATACAATTCAGAGACGAAGAATAACACTACGGGGTGTAAAACCCGTAGGAAAACATCAATGGAAATTTAAATGTTTCTGGCTTTACGGAGCAGTATATCCATCTACTGGACGAAGTTTTTTTGGGGAGTTTTCCCATTTAGATAAAGTTTGTTTTCAAGCATATTTGGAACAATTGTCGCTTGAATATCCCGATGAATTGCATATCATTCAAGTCGATAATGCTCCGGGTCATCTTTTAAGCACATCTGAATTGCCAGACAATATTATTTTACTATTTCAGCCTCCTCATTGTCTGTCAAGTAAATCCAACAGAAAGAGTGTGGGAATACATCAAAGAATTTTAAGCGAAAGTTAGTTTTTAGTAATCTTGACCAACTCCGCGTAAAAGTTCAGGAAATCTTAGCATCTTTAACGAATCATGTCATTGGTTTCTCACAGGATGGTCTTGGATTTTACATTATTTATCTCTAGCACATCTTTAAAAAAATGGTATTACGCGACAAAAAAGCAGGATATCGAAGCACTTGAATCACATCTGAAAGCTTATCGGGAAGGTTTTATTAAACATATTGACACTTATTACAGCGACCCTGTAGAGCCGGATCCGCAGGTTAGTGAAGCTGTTTTAAGGGAGGGATATGTCATTATTTGATGTCCACTAAAACAGGCGCTCTGGGTTCGTAGTGAGGACTTCAGTCCTCTGATTTATGCGGACTGAAGTCCTCACTACGAAGCTATGCTGATTAATTTAAATAAGGTAGGTTTACTACTTCTCCGGCAATTTCTCCTAGCTGCACTTTCAGTCCTTCGCCTCCGGCTTTGGTGCGGATGTAAGCAAGTCCAAAATAGCCGGATTCGGTTTTGACAAAACTGGTGAGTTTGCCGACTTTTTCTTCTCCAATTGTGATGACTGTTCCGGGCTCAACGGGGCCGCTCAATTGCACGCCCCAAAGTTCTTGTTTGACTCCTTGGTAGGTGTTCAACCGGGCAATTGTTTCTTGGCCGATGTAGCAGCCTTTGTCATAAGTAATTGTGTGTAAAAGGCGGGCTTCTAGGGGGTTGTAATCGTCTGTGAGTTCAAAATCGGGTGCGGGGCGTCCTTGTTCGATTCTCAGTTGTTCCCAAATTCGATCGCCCATTGGTACGGCCCCAGCTTTAACTAACTCAGTCCACAAGCGGGCTGCGTCGCTGGCTGGCGCAATTAACGTGTATCCAGGAGTTGCTAAACCGCTACCAACAGCAACTCGAACCTCCCCTTCATCCGCCGAAAGAGGGGGGGTTTTTATCGATTTGTGAGTAGCGTAGGATTGATTGTCTAGTTCGGTAACTCCGAGTTTTTCTAGTAGTTGAGTGCTTTCGGGGCCGAGGAGACTGAAAGCAACGGTTGTATCGGTTATATCTGTTAATTCTACGCGATCCATTGGGAAAATATAACGATCGAGCAATTCGAGCAATTGGTGGCGGCGGTTGGCTGAAACTAGCAATATTACAGCATCTTCTGTAGCATAGGCGGTGGCGAGGTCGATCGTCCTAGCTGTGGATGTGACGAACACGGTGTCGCAACCTTGACCGGGTTTGAGTATGTTAAAGTTATTGGTACTTTGATTGTGCAAGAACCGCAGGCGATCGCTATCGGAGATTTGAATGCGTCCCCAGTGAGTGCGATCGCACAAAGCCACACCTTGTTTAGTTGCTGCGATGGCGGCACCGTCGTTACCAAAACTGATAGGGACTGTTTCTGTGGTTGCTAACTCTGCAAAAGTAGCGCCTGCTGCGGCTTGAATGTCGTGCAATTCTTGAATTAGCATAGGATTTGAGATTTAAGCTTTCAGCGTGTATTGAATTATTAATGCTTGGTTTTGAGTTTGCGATCGCACTCACAGGCCGAGAAACCGGGTTTTTTTCATAATCTTCTGGCTGTAACGCGTTTGTCCTGAAAAAACCCGGTTTCTAACTACCCATGACAACTGTCAACTGTCAACTGTCAACTGTCAACTGTCAACTGACTCAAATTAGCAAAAACTTCTTGTATTAATTGACTCGCTTTGGCATCAAGACGATTCCAGTCTACATCGCCAGTGTCCTCGTCAATTAAAAAAGTGTCAATTACAACTTCCTGGCTTTGCATTTGAGTGTGGGCCCGCTGGTAGTTGACAAAGCAGACTCGATAGCAAAGTTCCCAAATATCGACGGATCTGTGCTCGCCTTGATGCTCTAAAATTAGTTGATAGCCGGGAATCGGAACCTGCACTTCTTGATAAGTTCCTGTCCAGACTGACTCCTCTAGTTGTTTGCGGATGTTGTCTAGCACTCGGATCATCGCCGGCTGCATGAGAAGTTCAGCTTGTTTCCAGGCGATCGGGCTAGTTATTTTAGGCTTCATATATCTGACGATGTTAAAAAGGAAAATCAATCAATAGATTAATTTTCCAGCATTGGGTGTCAACTTGTGGGACATCCGCCACAAAATGTTAAGTTTGGTCGATCGGACATCTGGCACCATTCCCAATAAGTTTTTTTAACAACAGGCTGTCCGGCCTATTCCACAAGACATTAAATTTCTTCTTGTGGAACAGGCATCTTGCCTGTTGCCAAGCAAAGGCACAGAGCGAAGGTGTTAAAACTTCCAGCCCTTGGAAACAGTGGAAACAGCTTTTCAATTGGATATGGGCGATGTAGGATTTGAACCTACGGCATCCTGCGTGTAAAGCAGGCGCTCTACCACTGAGCTAATCGCCCAATTGCGCTTACAGGGACTTATCATATCACAGTATCCCAGAAAGATCAACTAAAAAAATCATAAACTTTTAATGCCCTCTGGCCGCACGCACGATCGAATCACCCTATGGTGTTTGCCCCTGGTGGCAGGCGTCACCTTTGGCCATACTCAAAACAGCAACCTGACTTTGCTCGTTTCCGGCAGCTTCTTAGTCGGCGGACTGATGTTTGGCCCGGATTTAGATATTTACTCATGTCAGTATCAGCGCTGGGGATGGTTCAAATTTATTTGGCTTCCCTACCAAAAAAGCCTGCGCCACCGCTCTTTTTTGTCCCACGGGCCTCTGATCGGCACGGCTTTGCGAATCTTGTACCTCGCTACCTGGATCGCCGTTATAGGAGTCTTGGGATTGACGATCGCCGAAAAAATTGGCAACTTAGCCGGAAATTGGCAGGAAGCGGTTTTGGGTTACGGTCGATCGCTCTTGGAACACTATATCGAATTTATAGCCATCTACGTCGGTCTGGAATTGGGCGCGATGAGCCACTATCTTAGCGATTGGGGCGGTTCTGCTTACAAACAGTTCAAAAAGAAAGGATTGAGCGGGTTGCACCCTCCGAAGACTATTAAGAGGCGCAAAAGCAAATCTCCCCGCCGCACGTCTAGCAAATCTAAGAGGTGAACAAGTAAATCCACCTAATAAAATGTAAAATATCGCTCGCGATCGAGCTGGCTGTCTATGTATTCCTTCTTCCTTCTTCCTTCTTCCTTCTTCCTTCTTCCTTCTTCCTTCTTCCTTCTTCCTTCTTCCTTCTTCCTTCTTCCTTCTACTTAAGGTAAATTCTAATGTCTAATTCCCACAGTCGATCGCTCGTAGCACTCGAAAACCTGATAGAAGTTGTGGCCTCATTGCGATCGCCCGACGGCGGATGTCCTTGGGATTTAGCCCAAACTCCCGAAACTCTGATTCCGCACATCATCGAAGAAGCCTATGAAACCGCCGACGCGATTCGTAAAGGAGACAAAAGTGCGATCGTTGAAGAATTGGGCGACTTATTATTACAGGTAATTTTGCAAGCTCAAATTGCCAGCGAATCCGAACAATTTACCTTCGCCGAAGTCGCTGCGGGAATCACGGAAAAACTGATTCGGCGCCATCCCCACGTGTTCGGGGATGCGGAAATTAACAGTGTCGATGAAGTTAACGAAAATTGGGAAAAAATCAAAGCAGCAGAAAAGGGCATAACTGCGGAAAAGCCACCAACTTTAGCCTCAAAAATGAGCCGTTATGCTAGCACTTTGCCGCCAATTACTGCCGCTGCAAAAATCTCTCAAAAAGCTGCGGAGGTGAGTTTTGATTGGGACAGTGTAGACGGCGTTTGGGATAAGTTTCACGAGGAAATGGCGGAATTTGAACACGCTCTCAAACACGAGGATAAGGCCGCGCAGCAGTCGGAATTGGGAGATATTATGTTTGTGTTGATTCAATTGGCTCGCTGGTACGATTTAGATGCGTCGGCTGCTTTGCAGGGAACGAACGATCGCTTCGTACAGCGGTTTGCTAAAGTTGAGGCTGCGTGCGATCGACCTTTATCCGATTATCCGCCCGAAGAGTTAGACGCTTTGTGGGAACAAGCTAAGGCTTTACTGGCCAAGCAAAAGGGCCCGCAGTAAGCTAGTCATCAATATTATGCCCAAGAACAGGCAAGATGCCTATTCCACAATTACTCAATATTGCTCTTGTGGGGTGGGCACGCGAGCCCGCCCAAAAAAGCTGATTCACCTACTCGTAGAGCTTCGCATCGTTGTAAGGCGGATGTTCGCAAGCGATATAGAGAGCGTTTGTCGGTTCGAGGGGTTGACTTGTCACAGGATCGATCGGCTTTAGGACAAAGCATAACAGGGAGAGCGATCGCCAATCCAAGCTTTCTAACTTCCCTCTTTCGTAGCGGCTAACAGTCGCATTACTTATACCGAAATCTTTTGGTACAGGTTCTCCGGCTGTCCGAAACAAAGCCGCCTCATATTCTTTTGTCACCATTTCTGTTTCAATAATCGACCAACCTCGAAGCTCTCTACCTGCTTTCAGAAGCTTTCCCAGTCTACCGCGTCCCGTATCGGTAAATCGCACAGGACGCAGCTTTTCCTGCTCGACTACAGCCTTAAAGTCAAGAAATCCCGGCATTTTACAGTCCTATAGAATGTCATAAACTAAAAATCACATAAGAACTAACCCAAGCCCCAAGTTGAGGAGTTAGGAGCTCTGTAGCAACAAGCTAAAGCTTTAATTGCTAAGCAAAAGGGTGGGAAAAAGCAAGTTAACAGTCGGTAATCTCCTCGTAAAGCTTCGCGTCGTTGTACGGCGAGTGTTCGCACGCGATATATAGAGCATTTGCCGGTTCGAGGGGTTGATTTGTCACAGGATCGATCGGCTTTAGGACAAAACACAACAGAGATAATGAGCGCCAGTCTAGATTATCCAACTTCCCGCGTTCGTAACGGTTGACTGTGGCGGCACTGATACCGACATCTTTGGGTACGGGTTGATTTGTGGCGATGAACAGCGCCTCTTCGTACCCCCTTGTTTTGAACTGTGTTTCGCTAACAGACCAACCTTTTGTCTGTCTTGCAGCCTTTAACATCTTACCCAAACGCATCCGCCCCGTCTCCGTGAAGCGAACGGGACGCAATTCCTGCCGGTTATCTACCACAGCGTTGTTAGAGAGTGCTGACATTTTTTCCACCTAGATTAACTCTCAAACTAGCACAGCATCAATGATTGAGGGTTGTACGGGCAACATTTGAGCTTAAATTAATTTTTGTTGCACAAGTGAGATAAGAGTCTGAGATAGAGTAATATGTAATTAAGTCTAAACAGAACTTGCCTCTCAAGCCCTGAGTATACAGCCATGACAGCACTATTTCGCCGCATCGGGCCCTCGAAAAAGCTCCGTATCACCGCCCGATCGATCGCCAAATTCCTGAAAATAAGTCAAAATCTGATTAAGCGAGTCGAATCCTGGGCTAATGTAGTGTTCGTACACCATCATAAAGGCGGACAATTTATCTCGTACCGCAGACTGGAAGAGTGGCAAAATGCGATCGCCCATCAAATCCAAACCTGCCCCACACTTGGACAACTCTCGCAACTCAAAACATCAATTCAGCACGATAGTCGGAAATTCAACAAACAATATCTCCAAAAAACCCTTGACTTTTTAATTGAAATGTGCATTGAAAGACAAGACATTCTCGAAATCTGGGAAAGCGCAAACTGCATTGCTTCCTAACAGAAACTTAGCATATTTCCTAACTAGAGTAACTGCGCCCAACTATGAGGAAGCTGTTAATTGCTCAAACCATTGCCTTCGATTCTGTCAACTGTCAACTGTCAACAGAAGCGAAACATTTGCGAGCAATGGCGAGATAAAATTACCCCAAAAATCACCCGCGAATGTTCCGCCACATCCATGAAAAAAATCGCCTCTTCAACTAAGACATTGCTTGAGCGATATAATCAAAATAAGGAGCAGCTTCCCTAGCATCATCCTGATTGAGCAAAGCCAAAGAAGCTTCCTTCAAACAGCGAATAGCTTCAACCATGCCAGGAACAGGAACGCCCAGAGAATTGTACATTTCCCGAACGCCAATCAAACCGATGCTTTCGATCGGTTCCTTGTCACCGGCCAAGATACCGTAGGTAATCAGGCGCAAATACCAGCCGTAATCGCGCAGACACAAAGCCCGTTCGCGCTGGCCGTAAGCATTGCCCCCTGGGGAGATAAAATCAGGGCGTTTTTTCCAAAGTTTTTTGCTAGCTTCTTCAACAATTTTTTTCTCACTGTCAGACAACGCAGTAGCAATACGCACCCGCTGTTCTCCCGTCTTAAAAAAATCATTGATGCTTTGGAGTTCGCCGGTACTGGGATAACGAAGTTCGTCATCGGCTTGGAGAATAAATTGGCTAACTACGCTCATTGTTATTCAAAATTTGAGGATATTTGAGGAAAAGATTCATTGACATTCTCATCTGTTAAAGATGAGATTCTTGCTTCGGCGACTTACCTTGCTGCTAACATTAATCGATCTTAGAAGCAGGCGGTCAACCTCCGCAAGCGTTATGCTTAGTGAGTGACGCTCCTACACGAACCGCAAGCGGTATGTTGTAGGCATCTGAGTCCGGTCAAGGATATCAAGATCTTCCTTCAAGGTACTCCAATCGTTTCCCTCTACGGCGTTTTATAGTGAGGAACACGTCCCGCCCCACTTGTCACATCAAAACTTTTGACTTAGACCCAGATTGTTATTCTTTGATCTAAGCTATGAGTATTTTACCGCAATTATTACTGCGGAGTGCTTGCTCGTCTCGTCGCCACCCTCCATTACTGGTTGGCTACGCTCAACATCGCTTGGAGGGTCGCTCATATCCTCGCGCGTCTTTCATCCCAACCCAAATCAAAGATTATGGGCTGGGGATTCTCGCCTGTCTAGCTAAGCTAGTTTCCTTGTGTCCCAAGGTACTCTGGGAAAAATTCAAAAACTGCGATCGAGAGTTTGGATGTCGGCAGACATTTAGACTGTTTCACGAGTTTTGGCCCATCAAGCCCCAATAGCATATCGCACAGGCTCGATCGAGGACAATGTTGTCTAACGCAAGCTTTGGCTGTAGCAGAAAGGGGTTCGGAAGCAGGAAGACTGCCTGCACTTGAGCTTGAGTGCGATGGCTTGCGCCTCGCTTCGCTACGACTCATCTCAAACAAGAGAGAGCGATATTGCATTACCATATTAAATCCTACCACGACTACTTGTGACCAAATCTAAATTCCCCACCCGAAACTCGACGAAAGTGGCAAACCCTTGCCAGCAAGGTCAACTGATTGAGATAGAGATTACCGACTTGGCAGACACCGGAGACGGAGTTGGTCGTTTTGGTGAGTTAGTGGTGTTTGTCCCCGATACCGTCACGGGCGATCGCATCCTCGTGCGCCTCGTGCAAGTCAAATCCAGCTATGCTAAAGGCAAGTTGGACACACTTCTGGAAGCATCAGAACACCGCATCCGAGCCAACTGCATTGTCGCCGACAAATGCGGTGGCTGTCAGTGGCAGCACGTAGATTATGAATATCAGCTTGCAGCCAAGCAAAATCAAATAATTCAAGCCTTAGAAAGAATTGGCGGATTTAACGATGTGCAAGTCGATCAAATCTTAACGGGAAAAATCGAAGGATTTCCCCAATTTTTGGGATACCGCAACAAAGCGACTTATCCGGTAGCAATTTCTGCGACTGGTCAAGTGCAAGCAGGTTACTATCAAAAAAGCACCCACAAATTAGTCAATCTAAATCAGTGTCCGGTGCAAGATCCGCGCCTCAATCCTTTGTTGAAAGAAGTCAAAGAAGACATTCACTGGCGGGATTGGCCAGTCTATGACGAAAAGCAACATACAGGAGAATTGCGTCATTTGTCCTTGCGAATCGGACGGCGCACGGGAGAAATGTTGCTAACTTTAATAGTTCGCACCGGAGAGTTGCCGGGAATTGAAGCACAAGCTGCTGAGTGGCTGAAACAATATCCTCAACTTGTAGGTGTTTGTTTAAATGTGAATGCAGCTCAAACAAATGTGATATTTGGTGCAGAAACTCGCTGCATTGCTGGCCAGTCTTATCTGCGAGAAAAGTTTGCGGGTTTGAATTTTCAGCTAAAGGCAGATACTTTCTTCCAGGTAAACACAGAGGCTGCTGAGGCCTTGTTGCAGGTGATTGTCGGGGAGTTGAATTTGCACGGAAGCGAGGTTTTGGTTGACGCTTACTGCGGAATTGGGACTTTTACTTTACCGCTGGCAAAACAAGTCAAAATAGCGATCGGTTTAGAAGTGCAACCTACTGCGATCGAGCAAGCCAGATTAAATGCTGAATTAAATGACTTGAAAAATGTCGATTTTCAGGTGGGAACTGTAGAGAGTTTGCTGCCTGCTTTGGGATTGACACCGGATATTGTGTTGCTCGATCCGCCGAGGAAAGGGTGCGATCGCGCGGTGTTGGAAACAATCAAGGAAATCAAACCGAGTCGCATTGTTTATGTTAGCTGCAAACCTGCGACTTTGGCTCGCGACTTGAAGATTTTGTGCGAAAACGGGGATTATAAGTTAGCGCGGGTGCAGCCTGCGGATTTCTTTCCTCAGACTTCTCATGTTGAGTGTGTGGCGTTTTTGGTGAAGCTACCCCCTGTATGATTTGGGGATTGAAATCGCTGCTTGTCAAACGAAGTCCGCGAAGGCGGACTAAGAGATTGTAGCAAATTCGGGTTTTTTACACTAGACCTCTTGCAAAAGTCCTTTTAATCAAATTTTGGGACGGGCTAGAAGCCCATCCCACAAGAAAAAAAGATTTTTGTGGGATGGGCTTCTAGCCCGTCCTAACTATTTTTGCAAGAAGTCTAATATCCGCAGTCCTGGACGCACATACTTTATATGTAGGGTGTGCAGTGCGTACCTTAGTCTGGCGATCGCTTTTTGCGGATAAAAGGGCGATCGGCTTCTTTAATTCTTTTCATTTTGGTTGAGTGTTATAATATTTATGCTAAGCTCCTGTAGAGATAGATACAAAAAGCAATGACATCAGCTTTAATTTATCCTCATATCGAGAAAGTAGCGGGTCAACCGGCACGGTTGCAGCGGATACCGCGCGTGCGGGTTGCTCAGATTGTGATGGATTATCTAGCTTACGGTTGGTCAGTGGAGGAAATGTGCCGCCAGCATCCTTATTTGATGCAGTCCGAAGCCCATGCAGCAATGGCTTATTACTTCGACTTTCAAGCAGAAATCGATCGGGAAATTCGGATGGAATGGGAGCAGGTACAACAGGAAAAATCTCTGCTTTCGCCTTCACCATTTTTCGTGAGAATGCGAGCTAAGGAATAGAAATTAAATAATTTAATTTACACATATTTGTGGGATGGGCGTCCCGCCCGTCTTTTCTGGACGGGCGGGACGCCCATCCCACAATAATTAAAATTGTAAGTTATTTAATTCGCGCTCCTAAGGGGTTGTTGTAATACCAATTTCATAAAGTAGCACTAGGGTGCATCTCACTTTTGAAGAGGGCGAAGCATGACCGCATATAAATTATCAGTTATCATCCCATATTTTCTGCGGTCATGCTTCGCCCCTACGGATGTATTCGCCTTGCCTGAGATGCACCCGTAGCACTAGATATTACCCCCCACCCCCCCGCGATTTCGGGGGGGCTAAGACTTCATCCATAGCACATCTTTATAAAAATGGTATAAGTGGCAATTTTTCTGTATATAATATAGACGTTGATTAATATTAATAAGGTAAAATAGAATGGGTGCATCTCAGTTTTGTATTTGTAGTGCTGTCCCCGCTCGCACTGTAGAAAAACATCCTTTTTGTGAAAATGAGATGCTCCCAATAGGATTAATTATCTCGCAGTCCAGTTGCTTGTAAAAGTTCCTTTGCCCAAACCAACTTTTGTTCTGACAGGGACGGTATGGGATCTCGATTATAATCGATTCGATAATCATAACCCGCGCGATCGTAAACACCTGCGAACAATTCGGGTAAGTTAACAATAGGTTCTACATCTTCCTCGCGCAAGGGAAGTAGAAATACAGGTAGAGAATCGCCCAGATTAAAGGCATAAAGTTCGGCAAGGGGACGGCGATTGCTGCGACTGACTAAAACGCGGTAATCGCTTTGAATAGAATTGTTAAGTACGGGCATAGGTTCCCCTTTTCGCAGCAAGTCGATTTCAACTAAATGGGTTAAGCTACCTAAAATACTTTGGCGTTTTTTGAGGTAGGTAATTCTGCCATCTCCACTGCGTTTGTTGACGGTCGAAAGAATTTCAATTGCGGTGACAACTTGTCTAGTTGCCATTTCTCGTACTTCTAGGTAAGTCTGTTTAATTTTCTCAGGGGCTGGCACTTTGACGGTAGTGGGAACTGTGAGGGTGGCAATGGCAACTGAACCAGTAGGAATATCGGGGGGATTGGGTTGGCGTTTGATGGCTACATCGGGGATACCTACTAAAAGTGAGTCATCATTATTGTCATTGGTGTCGTCAATTTGATAGATACGTTTTTCAATGGCGATCTCATATTTGGGGCGAATTTGGGGGACTAAGGATTCCGCAATCAGAGAAATTAACCAATGGTGAGTTTCCTGCCAGAAATCAGGGTGTTCTAAGTAGGGGTCGATGCCGGGAAAGGGTGAGGGCATAGGACTGCTTTGCGATTTGTTGATTTTAAAATCATTTTAGCACTGGGTTAATTTTGCGACAAGGGCGATGTTTTTGGGAAGAAAAGGCCGATCGCGCTAAGCTACTTTAGGGGCAAATTTCGACTTTGACAGTCATGCTTACTCGATCGAGCTTTACAATCAGAAGGTCAACTGAAAACTGCCCAATTTTAGCTTGAGTTAGAGTATTAATTTGGTCGCTGGACTGAATGAAAGTTCGTAGTGCGGACTTCAGTCCGCACTACGAACCGAAATCTGTATCGCTTAAGTTATTTAATTGCAATTCCTAAATTGACAAAAGATTCAAAATCCAACTGGGAACTCTTGGCACTCCCAAAGCCCCTCACCTCCGACTGATGCGTACACAGCAAATTCAGATATATACTCTTAAGCGCAATGAACTAACAGATAGGTGACATGAGATACAAACTACTAGGTCACAGCGGACTTCGCGTTTCCGAAATCTGCCTCGGAACCATGACTTTTGGCGAAGAATGGGGTTGGGGCGGTTCCTACGACGAAAGCCGGAAGATGTTCGACGCCTTTGCAGAAGCGGGCGGCAATTTCATTGATACCGCGAATCTCTACACCAACGGTACCAGCGAAAAATATGTCGGTGACTTCATCGGGGGCGATCGCGAAAAATGGGTTGTTGCCACCAAATACAGTCTTAACATGAAAAATGGCGAAATCAACGGTTTCGGCAACCACCGCAAAAATATGGTGCAAGCAGTAGAGGCCAGTTTGAAGCGATTGCAAGTTGAATACATAGATTTGCTGTGGCTGCACGCTTGGGATTTTACGACACCCGTCGAAGAAGTAATGCGCGCCTTTGACGACTTGGTACGCGCCGGCAAAATTCTTTACATCGGCATTTCCGATACACCGGCTTGGATTGTTTCTCAAGCAAATACGATCGCCAACCTGCGCGGCTGGACACCATTTATCGGCTTGCAAATCGAGTATTCTTTAAAAGAGCGAACTCCCGAACGCGATTTGCTCCCCATGGCAAAAGCCTTCGATATTGGCGTCACAGCTTGGAGCCCCCTAGCAGGCGGTTTGCTAACCGGAAAATACAACATTTCAGAAACCGCAGGCGAAGCTAAACGACTTAATTCACCTGAATCTGGAAAAATTAGCGAACGAGACCTCAATATTGCGGCTGAAGTTAGTAAAATAGCAGCCGAAATTGGCAAACCTAGTTCTCAAGTAGCCTTGAATTGGTTGCGACAACAGTCAGTCGATGTGATTCCGATTGTTGGTTCCCGCAAACTCTCGCAACTTCAAGAAAATCTCGCTTGTCTGGAGTTTGAATTAACTCCCGAACAAATGCAGCAGCTAGACACAGTAAGTGCCATTGAATTGGGTTTTCCCCACGATTTCTTAAAGAGTTCGATGGTGCAAGATTCTGCCTTTGGAGGGGGAATCGCCAAAATTGACAGCCGCCGACTTTCATTCAGTTGACAGTTGACAGTTGACAGTTGACAGCGACCTCTACCTGGAAGGAAGAGGATTGGAATCATGAATAGTCTGATTTTAATTTATCCCGATCGGGCTTGGGGCTTTAAACCAATTCTTTCTGGTAAAGTTGCTGCTATCTTCTAGTCGCGGTTTGCGTCCATATTTGGTGCGGGAATCGCAGATATCGGCAAACCCGCCCTTAGAGGGATGATTGAGATTTGTACTCTGGGCGTCAGTTTAACCTCACATCTTGCACCAATCTCGTCACCTTGGTTTCTTGTATCAGACTCGCGTAAAATCCTACGTTTCTCGTCGCTGTTACCTGGTATCTCCGGTATAGTTGAAAAGGGTACCAGATGTGGGTTTAACCCAAATACATAAACTGTCAATTGTTAATCTATCGGAAGTCATAAATCTCGGCAAAGCAATTGTATATGAAGATACAAATTTTGTAGGTGTGCGATCGCATAAGTTGAAAAAATGCGAAGTTTGTTAAAGCAAATAGCAACAAAAGCTCGATCGCAAATTTTCTCTCCCCTCCAAATAAAAACATAAAACTTGCTCAGTTTTAACACCTGTTTAAAAACACAATGCAACGGTAGCCAAGCTTCAAACCCTTAATTCATAAGTCATTCCCAATTATTCAATCTCAAAGCTCAAATCTCAAATCTCAAATCCTAGCGCCCTGTACCTGCCAGTTAAGAGTCATTTTACAAGAGCGATCGGCATTTTAACCGCTTTTCAAAAGGGTGCAAGCTAGGCGCTGAGAACGAAGTCATCCTTCAGATAGAAGTAATGGCAGAAAAACTGAGTTAGATTTAGCAACAATAGCAAGTCTAACAATATTAACTTATCTCCAGTTTCAATACTGAAAAAAGCAGATAAGCGTGTTTTTCCGCAGCTAAACTTTTGCTTTGTTTGGCCCACTGAATGCGGCGCTTGCTCGTCAAATAAAAATTCTCAGATTGATGCTTGCGAATTTCAGTAAGACACTGCTGAGAAGGATATTTTATTGACAAATTTTCACCAACCAATTTTCATTAACAAATTTTCATTGACAAATTCCAGAGGCTAATTATGTCCCCCCCAGAAAACTCAGTAAACAAAAATTATAGCAATAAAGGTCGAGCATGGGAGATCCGATTTACCTCGATAGATCCCGCAAAATCTCCCTCTCAATTCGCACCCTCACCCGCATTGCGCGCTAAGTTATCAAAACCTGCTGCTTTAGATGCACCGGATTTAGTTTGCCTGTCTCATTTGCGGTGGAATTTCGTCTATCAGCGTCCGCAACATCTCTTAGGCCGCTGCGCCAAAAATCGCCGCGTATTTTTTGTAGAAGAACCTGTTTTTAGCTCGGCTACAGATTGGCGGCTTGATGTCAGCATTCACGAAACCGGAGTCTGGATAATAGTACCTCACCTGAGCGAAGGAATCAGCGAAGAAACTGCACAAACTGCTCAGCAAGCCATGCTTGATGATTTGTTTCAAGCAGCCGAAATTAGCCAGTACATCCTCTGGTATTACACACCAATGGCTGTCAGTTTCACAAACCACTTAAAGCCGCTAGCTGTAGTCTACGACTGCATGGATGAACTGTCAGCATTTCACGGCGCGCACCCGGAGTTAAAAGCAAATGAAACCCAACTATTAAAGCGCGCCAGCGTCGTATTTACAGGCGGACACAGCCTCTACGAAGCAAAACAGCAGCAGCATCCAAACATTCATGCTTTCCCCAGCAGCATCGAAAAAGAACACTTTGCTACAGCGAGAAATCTTTCAGAAGAACCGACCGATCAAAAAGATATTCCTCACCCGCGTTTGGGATTTTTTGGGGTTATAGACGAACGCATGGATATCGAACTGCTGCGCGGCATTGCCGCAGCGAAGCCGGACTGGCATTTAGTGATAATTGGCCCGGTGGTGAAAATAGACCCTGCTACTCTACCAACTCACCCAAACATACACTATCTCGGCGGCAAATCTTATCAAGAACTGCCAGCATATCTGGGCGGATGGGATATAGCAATGCTGCCTTTTGCGATTAACGAATCGACTAAATTTATTAGTCCGACGAAAACTCCCGAATACCTCGCTGCCGGCAAACCGGTGATTTCTACTGCGATCCGCGACGTGGTGCGCCCCTACGGAGATAACGGCTTGGTTCGGATTGCGAGCAATGTGGCAGAATTCGTTGCTGCTGCTGAAGAAATTATGGGCGAAACTTCGGAAGATCGGGCCAAGTGGCTGAGCGAAGTTGACGCCTTTTTAGCAGACAATTCTTGGGACAATACCTGGGGCGAAATGCTGGGGTTGATCGAAAGTGCGATCGCAAGTAAGAAGTCAGTTGGCAGTTGGCAGTTGGCAGTTGGCAGTTGACAGTTGATAGTTAGTAGTTTGGAGTTGCTACCAATAACTAATAACTAATAACTAATAACTAATAACCATTCCCCATTCCCCATTCCCCATTCCCCATTCCCCATTACCAGAGGTTTTTTAATGTTTGACTATTTAATTGTCGGAGCCGGATTTGCAGGTAGCGTTATTGCCGAAAGACTAGCAACTCAGGCGGGAAAAACAGTCTTGATAATTGATACCCGCAACCACATCGGCGGCAACGCATACGACCACTACGACAATCACGGCATCCTCGTTCACAAATACGGCCCCCACATTTTTCACACCAATTCGCGCCCAGTTTTCGAGTACCTTTCGCAGTTCACCGAGTGGCGGCCATACGAACACCGCGTCCTCGCCAGCGTTGACGGTCAACTGCTGCCAATTCCGATAAATCTCAACACCGTAAACAAACTTTACGGACTGAATCTGACATCATTTGAAGTTGAAGATTTCTTCGCAAAAGTAGCCGAACCAAAGGATTACATTCGCACTTCCGAAGATGTCGTTGTCGGCAAAGTCGGCCGCGAACTTTACGAGAAATTCTTCCGCAACTACACTCGCAAACAGTGGGGAATGGATCCGTCGGAACTCGACAAATCAGTGATTGCGCGCGTGCCCACCCGCACTAACCGGGACGATCGCTATTTTACCGATACCTATCAAGCAATGCCACTCCACGGCTACACTCGGATGTTTGAAAAGATGCTGTCTCACCCAAACATCAAGGTGATGCTGAATACCGACTACCGCGAGATTGAGAGTTTTATTCCTTACGGGGAAATGATTTATACCGGGCCGGTGGATTCCTATTTCAATTATTGCTACGGGAAACTGCCTTACCGTTCCTTGGAATTCAAGCACGAAACGCTGAACGCACCCGTACACCAAGCTGCACCGGTGGTAAATTACCCGAATGAGCATTTATATACTCGCTGCACGGAGTTTAAATACCTCACCGGACAAGAGCATCTAAAAACGAGCATTGTCTACGAATATCCCCAAGCTGAGGGAGACCCTTACTACCCGGTTCCGCGTCCGGAAAATGCGGAAATTTACAAGAAATATAAGGCTTTGGCTGATGCAACTCCCGGAGTTTCTTTTGTGGGAAGGCTGGCGACTTACAGGTATTACAACATGGATCAAGTTGTCGCTCAAGCTTTGACAACTTATACTCAAATTACGACCAATCCGGTGATTGAATTGGCGGCAAATCTTAACGATGCTGCCTCTAATTTGAGTTCGTCGAACGCAGTTGCTGAACTCCCAGCCGCTGCTTCTCTAGAAGTTGCTGCTGTTAACGGCAATGGCAAATCTGCTAGCAAGTATAACAGTCCCAAATGAGTCGTAAAGTTTTTTACCCCACCCCAACCCTCCCCTTATTAAGGGGAGGGAGTAAGAAATTCACAAATGATTTAGGATTGCTATAGCTGCAAGCTGTGAGTTGGTAAGGCTAAAAATGTCAGTTGACAGTTGACAGTTGACGGTTGACAGATGAGGGCGACCTCTACCTATAAGGAAGAGCATTGGGGTAATGAATTGTCTTCTTTTAATTTCTCGCGATCGGGTTCCGGCTTTCAACCAATTTTTTATGGCAAAAATGTAAGGTGCGCGCTCCGCACTTTACTCTGCTTTTCTCAAAAGTTATTAAACAATTCAAACAAGGGTTAAGGTGAACATGAGCACTATCGTTAAAACTGTTTTGTCTCATCAGGTTTTGGAAGGTTCTCAATTTCCTCAGTTTCAGAAAGAAATAGAGCGCCTAATTGAAAGCGGTGGCAAAATTCTGATGCTCGATTTCTCAAATATCATTTTCCTTAAAAATTCGGAATTAATGGCTGTAGTGGCGATTATGAAATTAGTTAGAGACAGCGGATGTATACTTTTGATATCTGCCATGAGCGAACAAGTTAGAATGCTATTTGAACTCACGGGACTAGAACAGATATTTCAGTGTTTGCCACCTCCGGAAGAAGTTCCCGACCCCACGGATAAATTCGGGGGAAGAGAGGATTTTCGATTTTCGATTTGGGATTGATTCCACGGATAAATCACGTGGCGGGTACCACCTGTGAAATTCTTGGTCAAAAGTGACCTAGCTGAACCTTTAGGAGCTTTGCAAACTGTAGCTAGCTAAACTTTGCAGTCAAGACTCATGCTTCCTATACCGATCGCAGGGTGCGTCAGTGAGAATCATAGCTTAATTTTAAGCGCTGTTAGCTGACTGACGCACCCTACAAGTATAGAAAAGCCGGACACAAGACCAAGTAAAGCTCAGGCTGTTTGAAGTCAAAAAATTTAATTTTTTAACGATAAATTAGATTGCAAAAAACTTGTCAAAGTCGCGGGAATAGTCGCTAACCTATAAATATAACTTCGGGTAGATGTGCCGATGAGTTGGTTAGGTAGAGAACTAGAAAATTGCGATATAGAAGAGTCTTCCACTCTAGACAATAAGGTGACTGTTCAAGGGCGGAAAACAGGTTATCCGCGCCCCCAATTGCGCCGCAGTAACTGGATTTGTCTGAACGGTAAGTGGAGGTTTGCTTACGATGATGCGGGACGCTGCGTGCAGCCGATCGACATTACGGACTGGAGTCACACTATAGAAGTGCCGTTTGTTCCCGAATCAATCAAAAGCGGGATCGGCGACACGAATTTTCACGCTAACTGTTGGTACGATCGCGAATTCGACCTGCCCCACACAGAAAGCAGAGTTCTCCTCCACTTCGGCGCTGTAGACTACCGCGCCCGCGTCTGGGTAAACGGTCAGTTTGTCATCGAACACGAAGGCGGGCACACTCCTTTCACCGCAGACATTACAGCAGTTCTTAACCCCATCGGGCCGCAGCGGGTGACTGTTTGGGCCCAGGACGACCCGCAAGATTTGGCAAAACCGCGCGGCAAGCAAGATTGGCAAGTGGAACCGCACAGCATCTGGTATCCGCGCACGACTGGCATTTGGCAGACGGTGTGGGTAGAATTGGTGCCTCACACTTATATCGATCGCATCCGGTGGACTCCGCAGTTTGAACGCTGGGAAATCGGTTTTGAGGCGTTTGTGGCGGGCGATCGCCAGTCGGGGATTCAAATTAAAGTTAAACTGTCGATCGGCTGTATGCTGCTGGTCAACGACACCTACGAAGTGATCAACGGCGAAATCCACCGCCGCATCGCCCTTTCAGACCCGGGTATCGACGACTACCGCAACGAACTGCTGTGGAGTCCGGAAAAACCTACATTAATTAACGCACAAGTCGAGCTGTGGGCCGATGGCAAACTGCTCGACGAGATTAAATCGTACACCGCGATGCGGACTGTCAGCATTCAGCGCGATCGCTTCATGCTGAACGGCCGCCCCTACTACCTGAGACTGGTGCTCGATCAAGGTTACTGGCCCGATACCCTGATGACGGCGCCATCCGACGAAGCTTTGCGCCACGATGTCGAATTAGTCAAAGCAATGGGTTTCAACGGCGTCCGCAAACACCAGAAAATCGAAGATCCGCGCTTTTTGTACTGGGCCGACGTGTTGGGGCTGCTTGTTTGGGAAGAAATGCCCAGCGCCTACCGCTTCACTCCCAAGGCCGTTGACAGGTTGACGCGGGAGTGGACGGAAGCGATCGATCGCGACTCCAGCCACCCCTGTATCGTAGTCTGGGTGCCGTTCAACGAATCCTGGGGAGTTCCGAATTTAGTCGAAGCCGCAGCCCACCGCAACTACGTGCAAGCCTTATATTTTTTGACGAAAACCTTAGACCCCACTCGCCCCGTCATCGGTAACGACGGCTGGGAAAGCATCGATACCGACATCCTCGCTATTCACGACTACGACAACAACCCGCAAACTGTGGCAAAACGCTACGGGCCCGAAGTCCAGCTAGCCGATTTGTTCGATCGCGGGCGTCCCGGAGGGCGAGTCCTCACCCTCGACGGCCACCCCCACCAAGGACAGCCCGTAATGCTGACAGAATTCGGCGGCATCGCCTGCGCCGGCCGCGAAAACCCCGATTTTCACAGGGTGTGGGGCTACGTGCGCGCGTCGGACACCTCTGAATTGCAACACCGCTACACCGCGCTGCTGCACGTGGTAAATCGAGTGGAAATGTTCAGCGGATTTTGTTACACGCAGTTGACGGATACTTTCCAAGAAGCTAACGGTTTGCTGTATGCCGATCGCACTCCCAAATTTCCCATAGAGGCGATCGCGGCGGCAACTCTCGGCTGGGATATTCCCGAAGAAAGTTCGCAGCCGCCAGCGATTACTCAGTGCTAATTGGGAATGGGTAATTGGTAATTGGTAATTGGTAATTGGTAATTGGTAATTGGGAATGGGTAATTGGTAATTGGTAATTGGTAATTGGTAATTGGTAATTGGTAATTGGTAATTGGTAATTGCCCGCAGTTCCAAGTTATTGGATATAGCAAGTCTCAATCATTTATGAACCTCTTCCCGATTCCTAATGCCCAATGCTTTTCGGCCCAATTCCCGATTCCTAATGCCCAATGCTTTTAGGCCCCATTCCCCATTCCCCATTCCCCATTCCCCATTCCCCATTCCCCATTCCCCATTCCCCATTCCCCATTACCTAATAATGTTTCAAAGTTTTTTCATGGGCGGATTTGAATGTTCCACCCACAAATTGCGATCGGGAAAACGCCTCGATGTCACAGCCGCCACCGGCCACGATAAATTTGCGATCGCCGACTACCAACGCTTGCAAGAACAGGGCATTTACACAGTCCGCGAAGGCCTCCGCTGGCACTTAATCGAACAGTCGCCCGGAAAATACGATTTTTCCAGCGCCCTACCAATCATCCGCGCCGCCCGCGACACCAAAATGCAGGTAATTTGGGATTTATTTCACTACGGCTGGCCCGACGATATTGATATTTTCAGTCCCGAATTCGTGTCCCGGTTTGCTAAGATGGTGCGCGCTTTTATGCAAGTGCTGACTGAGGAAACCGACCAAACACCTTTTGTGACACCTGTCAATGAAATTTCATTTATTGCCTGGGCCGGCGGCGATGTCGCCTACATCAATCCTTTTGCTAAAGGACGCGGAGACGAGCTGAAAATCCAGTTGATCAAAGCGTCGATCGCAGCGATAGAATCAGTTTGGGAAGTCAATCCCCGCACCCGCATCGTTCAAATCGACCCGGTAATTAACATTATTGCCGATCCTGACAAACCGGAAGATAAAGACGTGGCGGAAGGTTATCGCTTATCTCAATATCAAGCTTGGGATATGTTGGCGGGACGCTTTCGCCCCGAACTTGGCGGCCAGGAAAAGTATCTCGATATTATTGGGGTGAATTATTACGATCGCAATCAGTGGATTCACAATGAAAATCCGATGAAATACACAGACAAGCTGTACCGCCCGTTTCGCGAACTGCTGCAAGAAGTGTTCGATCGCTACGGCCGCCCCTTATTCGTTGCAGAAACAGGTACTGAAGACGATTTTAGACCTGTGTGGTTGAATTATGTGTGCACGGAGGTAGCGGCGGCGATTAAAGCCGGAGTTCCGGTGGATGGAGTTTGTTTGTATCCGATTGTCAACCATCCGGGTTGGGATGACGATCGCCACTGCTACAATGGTCTTTGGGATTATTGCGATGAAAAGGGCGATCGAGAAATTTATCAGCCTTTGGCGGATGAATTGCAGTTTCAAAGGCAGCAGATTGAACCGTTGCTTAAGTGTTGAGACTCGGCGGTTGAAACCGCGTCTATACAAACGAAGTCCGCCTGCGCGGACTAAGAGTTAGAGCGGGTATTTAAGCCGGATTTGGGATTAGATATAAAAGGGCGATCGCTTTTGGCTGACGTTTATTATACAGACTTAATCCAAGGTCGAAGTTTGCCAGAATTAAGCCTTTCTATATATTTAAAAGTGCGATCGCACGCATCATACCAAATCATACTTAAATACCCCCTTTATTCTTCAGTCCGCGAAGGCGGACTTTGTTTGTGTAGACGCGGTTTCAACCGCCGAGTCTCAACAAAAATTGCGACTTTAGATAGGGGCGAATTCTCCCAGCACGAAGTTATACTCCTAACATCTATTAAAAACGCCCGCCCCAACAAAAATGCACTCCCAAATATTGCTAAAACCAGACGGCCGCCCCCTGACACTCTACAGCCGCTACCCAATCCCAGAAGGTATCGCGGCCGTAAGTCCCAGCAATGAACCCGTACAGGCAAACCCGCACTTTCGCTGGCATCCTTTGCGGGGGGAATGGGTAGCATACGCCAGCCACCGTCAGGGAAGAACTTTCATGCCGCCGCCGGAATACAACCCGCTGGCTGCGACAATTAATCCCAAATTCCCGACAGAATTGCCACCTGGAGATTACGATGTAGCTGTTTTTGACAACCGCTTTCCCTCGATGACTTTTCAGGCGAACAACGCACCTGCAAGTATTGTCGAAACTCTGCCAGCTAAGGGCATTTGCGAAGTCGTTGTTTTTACTCAAGATCCGCAGGCTTCCCTCGGTTCTTTGGAGTTAAGTCACTTAGAATTGCTGTTAGAAGTATGGGCCGATCGCACTTCAGTTATCGGCAGCAATCCCGAAATTCAATACGTCTTGCCTTTTGAAAATCGCGGCGTCGAAGTTGGAGTGACTTTGCACCATCCCCACGGTCAAATTTACGCTTATCCCTTCGTGCCACCAGTCCCCGCGCGGATGTTAGAATGTCAGTCGGTTTACTATCAAAAAAACAGTTCCGGTTTGCTGCAAGATTTGATTCAAAAAGAGATTGCTGACAAACAGCGAATTCTTTATTTAGACTCCGAGGCGATCGCCTTTGTGCCCGCTTGCGCCCGCTACCCTTACGAAGTTTGGATTGCGCCCATAACTCCCGCTGCCACATTTATCGATTTGACGGAAAAACAGCGTCAATCCCTCGCTAAAGCCTTAAAAACAGTCACCCTTAAATACGACGGTTTGTGGCAGCGCCAATTCCCTTATTTGATGGCTTGGTTTCAAGGGCCGACAGACGGGAATCCGCATCCAGAGGCGCATTTGCACGCTGAATTTTATCCGCCCTATCGATCGAGCGATCGGCTAAAATATCTAGCAGGAACCGAACTCGCCGCCGGAATGTTTGCCAACGACGCATTACCTGAAGAAAAAGCCAAAGAATTGCAAGCAGTAGCTGTAAATCTATTTTAGATTTTAGATTTTAGATTTTAGAGATTTACCGTGGAGAGGGGCGGGTTTAGGAGACGAGCGTTTTTAGGCAATTATTGTTAGTAAACCCGCCCCTACAAGATTGCGGTTAATCGACCAGACATGATATTATATCCGTTACACAATCCGCTGCCGAACTTTCATCTATGATAAACTCATTAAATCCAGAAGTCGATCGCAAACTCGAATTCATCCGCAAAACCTTAACCGAAACCAGAGCGATCGCCCTGCGGTTGCGCGGCACGGATTGGTTTGCCTGGGCCACAGCGGGCGGTTCCAATACAGTATTGCTAACCGCAGAAACCGGAGTTGCAGAAATATTAATTACCGCCGAAAACGCTTTTGTGCTGACAGATGAAATCGAAGCTCAACGCTTGCAAGATGAAGAACTTCCCGCAAATTTTCAAATGCACATCTATCCTTGGGCGGATGTTGCACAGCGCGAGAGTTTTGTCAAAGAAATCACTGCGGGCGGTAACGTGATGTGCGATCGACCAAATTCCCAAGAAACGCCAATAATCGCATCTTTACAATCCCGCAAACAGACAATGATGTCAAGCGAATTAGAGCGGTATCGCCGAGTCGGACGTTTAGCCAGCGAAGCGATGACAGAGGTACTTTCGGCGGCAAAACCGACATGGACAGAATATCAGCTAGCGGGAGCAGGTGCAGAGGCATTGTGGGCGAGAGGCTTGCATCCAGCCCTGACATTAGTGGCTGGAGAAAGGCGTTTGCCGCTATACCGCCACGCCACCGCCACCGCCGAACAAATTGGGAAGCAAGCCATGTTAGTATTCTGCGCTAGGGGAAACGGTTTGTATGCAAATTTAACTCGATTTGTCTGTTTTGGTTCTCTAGAAAAACAGCATTCAGAATTGCACCGACAAGTTAGAGAAATTGAAGCCGCTGGCTTAGATTCGTGCCGCCCGGGAGTATCTATGAATGCGGTTTATGATACGCTGAAACAAGCTTACGAACAGCACGGATATCCTCAAGCAATTCGGGAACACCATCAAGGCGGAACTACTGGATATTTGGCGCGGGAAATTGTGGCTAATCCGGCTACTTCAGATATTTTGAGTGAAAATATAGCTGTAGCTTGGAATCCGAGTTTGTCGGGAGCAAAAATTGAGGATACGTTTGTAATTTCCAGCAGTGGAAAGTTGGAAAATTTGACATTCGATCCGAATTGGCCGAGTGTAGAAGTAGCGGGCAGGTTGCGCCCTGTGCCACTGGAAATCTAGTCGAAGGAAAGCGGATTTTGACACGGATACACAGATTGATCGTAGAGTTATATCAAATCCGGTGACATAGGAATTAATAATTACCCACAATCAGGACACGGCAGTGCCGTTTCCCTACAATTAATCGCGGTAGGGACACGGCACTGCCGTGTCCTCTTATACTCTCAATACAGGTCTTTCGGGATTTTCAGGATTGGGAACTAGACGCTGATTCTTGCAATCTACCAGCAAATCTAATGTTTCTAACACAGTTTGACCGATTAGCACGCTATCCCCTAAAACCATTGCTGCCTCAATCGTCTCGCGTCCTTCCAGTTCAATCAGAATAGGCCCGGTCAATCCCACAGTTTCTTGTCTGCCATCAGCATATTTGGCTATTTCTTGACTCCGAATTCTTAAGCCGAGGTGTTCGCAGACTTCTAGGGGAATTGCTGTGCGTACTGCACCACTATCTATCAGTGCTTCTGCTTCATACACGCGCAACAGATTTGGATTGAGCAATCCTCTCTTGACTAACTCTTCATCAATGGCATTCGTTAGCTTAACTTTGACTCGAACTGCGCCCATATTTTTGCTGATTTGATTTCGATCGCAATTTATCATAAAAATCGCCTCTCTTTCGTCTACAAAGTCTACCTTTGATTCTAGCTTGAAATTTGTGCAGCCACAGGTTTTAAGGGTACATCTCAATTTTGTAAGGGCGAAGCATTTCGGCAGACAATTTATTAGTAATAACCAGAGATTTACTGCCGAAATGCTTCGCCCCTACGAGTATATTTGCAAAAATGGGATGCTCCAGGTCTTAACCTGTAGGCTGCAACAACATTCGGCTAAATATGTCTAAAGACTATTCATCTTCAGCATAGATATACCGATACAATTCGCTCGGATCGGGTTCGGGGCTTTTCTCAGCAAAATCTACCGCATCATCGATGACTGCTTCAATCTTTTTCTCGATCGCCTTTAATTCCTCAGCAGTGGCCAAAGTGCGATCGATCAAATCAGCAGCCAACTTCTTAATCGGATCGCGCGGGAACCAATATTCCTTCTCTTCCTTAGAGCGCAATTCGTCAGGATCTGCCAAAGAATGTCCGCGAAAACGATAAGTCAAAGCCTCGATCACAGTCGGCCCTTCGCCGGCCCGCGCCCGCGCTACAGCTTCCTTCGCGACTTCCCGCACCGCCAAAACATCCATCCCGTCAACCTCAACTCCAGCCATGCCAAAAGCATGAGCTTTCTTGAAAATCATCGGGTCAGAAGTAGCTCGCTCGTGGGCCATGCCGATCGCCCATTTGTTGTTTTCCACAACATAAAGAATCGGCAATTTCCACAAAGCCGCCATGTTCAAACACTCGAAAAACTGCCCGTTATTTGCCGCACCATCGCCAAAAAAACAAGCAGTCACGCCATCGGAACTTTCATCTCCCAAAGCTTCGCGCCGGTACTTCGATTGAAAAGCCGCCCCCGTAGCTACAGGAATCCCCTCAGCCACAAAAGCATAGCCTCCCAACAGCCGGTGTTCTGCCGAAAACATATGCATCGAACCGCCGCGGCCCTTCGAGCAACCGGTTTCCTTTCCGAACAACTCCGCCATTACTTCCCGCGCCGGTACGCCCGCACTCAAAGCGTGAACGTGATCGCGGTAGGTGCTGCTGACGTAATCCGTACTATCGCGGCGCATCGATCGAATCACCCCAGTAGACACGGCTTCTTGGCCGTTGTACAAGTGGACAAAACCAAACATTTTGCCCCGGTAGTACATCTCAGCACACTTGTCCTCAAAAAAGCGCCCCAAAACCATATCCTCGTAGAGCATCAAGCCCTCATCCCGAGAAATAGTTACGCTTTGTGCGTCAAAAACTGGTAGAGTCCGTTCCATAAAAAATTAATACCCGATCGGCTGCCTAAACATCTAAATGTAAACCGACAGAGGACACAACCGCAGCATAAAATGGGCGAACATTTTCCCAGCAGCAGTTACAAGCATTGTTAAAATGAGCTTAGTATGGGAAATTTGCCAAAATAGGGAGAGCCAACTGCCACATCGACCCGCTGCGGTTGTGTCTAAAACTTAAGATCGGTCTTGTTCAAAGTGGGGCAGGATGCGAACCTCACTCTAAAACGCCGTAGAGGGAAACAGTCGGAGTACCTTGAAGGAAGTTCTCGATATCCTTAACAGGACTCAGAAGCTCACATCAAAATCATATTTTTGAGATTTGATGTGAGAGCATCACCTAAGATAGGCTAATTCAGTTGCTAGCGCTTTGGGGAAGTGGACAGTGCTCATTCCACTAGATTACTACCGTATTTTGGGTCTACCGATTCAAGCTACTGCCGAACAGTTGCAGCAGGCTCACCGCGATCGAACTTTACAGCTTCCACGCCGGGAGTATTCCGAAGTTGCGATCGTCGCCCGCAAACAACTGATCGATGAAGCCTGCGCCGTTCTGTCAGACTCAGACGGGCGCAAAGCTTATGATGTCAGTTTTTTAGCCAAAACTTACGATCGAGAGTCGGAAGCAGCCATGGCGGCCAAGCAGAGGTCGAAAACCTCTACTGGGCCGGCCACAGTCCTGCAAGATGCAGGAGAAACCGTTGCGGCAGAGTCTAAGGCTTTAGACGCTGCTCCTGACCCCCACACTCCAAGTATTGAAATCGATGACAACCAATTCGTAGGAGCCCTGCTCGTACTGCAAGAACTGGGGGAATACGAACTCGTACAGAAGCTGGGGCGCCCGTATCTCAACAATGGCAGCATCGCGATCGACGAAGGCCGCTTCGGCGACCCGCAGCTCGTGCGGCCCGATATCGTTTTAACCGTAGCCCTGGCCTGCCTAGAACTCGGCCGCGAACAGTGGCAGCAAGGTCAATACCAAAATGCGGCAAAATCACTAGACGCAGGTCAAGAACTGCTGCTGCGCGAAAGCTTATTTCCAAGCGTGAGGGGTGAAATGCAAACCGATATATACAAACTCCGTCCGTACAACATTTTAGAATTACTATCGCTCCCCGAAGAAAAAGTCTCCGAGCGCCGCCAGGGACTGCAAATCCTGCGAGAAATGCTGGAGGAACGGGGCGGCATCGATGGCTCGGGGGACGATCGATCGGGTTTAGGAATAGAAGACTTCCTCCGCTTCGTCCAGCAACTCCGCAAACACCTAACCAGTAGCGAGCAGCAGACCCTATTTGAAGCTGAAGCCGGCCGCCCCTCCGCAGTGGCCACTTACCTCTCGGTCTACACTCTGTTAGCCCAAGGATTTGCCGCCAGACAGCCTTCGATGATCCGCCGCGCCAAGCTGATGCTGATGCAGCTCGGCCGCCGCCAAGACGTTCACCTCGAAAAAGCTGTGTGTTCGCTGCTGCTGGGCCAGACAGAAGAAGCCAGCAGATCTCTCGAACTCAGTTCGGAAAAAGAACCCCTCGCGTTCATTCGCGAACATTCCCAAGATTCTCCCGATTTGTTGCCAGGACTCTGCTTGTACGCCGAACACTGGCTGCAAGAAGAAGTGTTTCCTCACTTCCGCGACTTGGCAAACCAGTCAGTCTCTTTGAAAGATTATTTTGCCGATCCGAAAGTCCAAGCTTACCTAGAAGCTTTGCCCTCGGATGCCGAAACCGCCAACGAATGGGTCGTCGTGCAACCGAGATCGGGCAAACCTCAGGGGAAACTGCAACCACCCGGCGATCGCCCGCCTGCACCTCCACAGCCTCCCGCAGCCAAACAGGCAGCCAGTAGTCTCACCTTGACCCCCGTACCGACTGACAGATCCAGCGCAGCTTCAGCGCCGAAATACCAGGCAACGGCGGCAGGAATTGGGGCTGCGGCGGCCGTCTCTCTCCCGACAGCTACGGCGGGACGGCCTGCGGCCTCGACCTCCAAACCGCGCAGGAACCCGAGTTCGAGCCGGCGCAGCGGAGCGATCGGCCAGGGGTTAACAGGTTCTTTTGCCGATCGGGCGCGCACCCTAGCAGCCCAAATTGGGGCCCAAGTCAAGTCCCTGCCACCAAACAAGCTGGCTCTGCTTGTCGTCGCAGCCGTCCTGAGCCTGTTAATTCTGTGGTTAATACTCAGTCTGTTTTTGAGTGCCTTGCAAGCCCTCTCAGGCCCATCTCTCCAAGGAGAACAAGCCCGCGTCAGCCTCGATGCACCGCCCATAGAAATCCCCGCACTAGCCCCTGCCCCAGAGCCTGGCGCCCCCGCCCCCGCCCCAGTGTCGGGAGCAATGACGGAAGAAGGAGCCAAACAAATAGTTCAAGACTGGCTGTCGGCGAAAGCAGCGGCTTTGGGCCCCAATCACGCTGTCGAAGAATTACAGAAAGTTCTCACAGAACCGGCTTTGTCTCGCTGGCAATTGATGGCAGATGCCCAACAGAAAAACAACGCCCACCAGCGTTACGTGCACAAGCTAGAAGTTAAAGGAGTTAAGACAAATCCGACTAATCCCGATCGCGCCGAAGTAGAAGCCCAAGTCAGCGAAAAAGCCGAAACCTTCGATCGCGAACAGTTAGTTACTTCCCGCAACGAAAACCTCCGCATTCGCTACGACTTGATCCGCCAAGAGGGACAATGGCGGATTATGGATTGGCAAGTGATGAAGTAGGGAATTGGGCATTGGGCATTGGACATTGGGCATTGGGTGTCCCAAGTAACGGAGGAGACGGCAATGCCGTTTCCCTACTCCAAAATGATCGATTATCCTCGGGCGAGGAGGAGACGGCAATGCCGTTTCCCTACCACGATTAATTGTAGGGAAACGGCAGTGCCGTTTCCTGATTTTGGGTAATATTAAATCCGTTTGCATCGGAATGATCTAAATGGAGGAGACGGAGGAGACGGCAGTGCCGTGTCCCTACGATCAATTGTAGGGACACGGCACTGCCGTCTCCTCTATATTATTCCGGTGCAGCCGGAATTGATATGATATTACATCCCGTACATTGCTCGTTAGCCGAACTTTCTTCTGCTAGAATTTTAAATTCTTAGATCGGAGTTTTGAATTGCAAATTATTGTTGAATGCTGGCGTTTTATTTGTCATTCCTATTGCGTATTCAATCAATTTCAACTATTAGAAATGCTCGTAGGCGTAAGCCGGGGCGTAAGCCATCGCCCTCCAGGACAAATTGAGCTTTTTCACCGGGATATGCCCTACGTAGACGCAGCTTGGGAGACGAAAGTTAGTTTGTTCGATCGCCCGAATGACAGATTACTCCGCAGCATTCCGAACCCTCGGGAAAATCAGTCAGCCGACGTGACGCTGCGAATGCACTGCCCCTGGGACTTTGCAGCATCCAGCAGCACCGAAACTTGGGTATTTGCAGCCACAGAATGGGGGATTATTACCAGTACAGTGTTGCAGGCGATCGGCGTAAGGTCGATCGCCCAAACCCCGGTTAATTCAGAAGTAAAAATTATTACACCTTCGGCGTGGTCAAAAGCGGGCTTAATTCGTAGCGGAGTTGAGGGCGATCGAATTGCCGTTGTACCTTTGGGAGTCGATCCTCAAATTTATTATCCTGTTTCGGGCGATCGGCGTCAATTGCTGCGCGAAAGCTTCGGTTGGTCAAACTATTTTATATTTTTAAACATCGGAGGACAAACCGATCGCAAAGGGATTCGTCCTTTATTAAAAGCCTTCGCGGCGGTAGTTGACAAATATCCAGATGCGAGATTAGTTTTGAAAGGTTCAGAATTGCTTTATCCGTCTAGAGACGAGATTGCTGAAGCCTGCCGAGTTGTGCTCAACGATGCTGAAAGAGCGAGGGTTTTACCGAGATTAATTTATACTGGGAGCCAGCTATCTTTTGCTCAAATAGCGGAGATTTACCAAGCAGCAGATGTTTATGTTTCTGCTTATTTGGCGGAAGGTTTTAATCTGCCGGTGTTGGAAGCTGTGGCTTGCGGTTTACCCGTAATTTGTACCGAGGGTGGCCCGACTGATGATTTTACTCGATCGGACTTTGCGCTGCGAATCGAGAGTAAATTTACGGCTGTGGTAATTGAGGGAGAAACCTTATTTATGTTAGCTCCTGAGTGGGAACATTTGACTGATTTGATGCAGCGGGCGATCGAGCAGCCTGAAATTGGGGCGAGAGCTCGGGTTGCGGGCCCGGGTTTTGTGGCTGATAATTTTAGTTGGGGGCGATCGGTCGATCGGCTGCTTGAGGTTATGGGAGGGGATAAAAGGAGAGTGGAGAAGTCTATTTTTGAGCCAATAATTTTGTAATTTGGGCGTTTCAAGCCCTAGATGGGGAAATAGGTATTTTCCGGCTCAGGGCCGATACTTTTTACTACCCGCCCTAAACATCGTTTCAATCCCTGATAGGGTTTTAGGTATTTTCCGGCTCGCTGCATGGCATACATTGATTCCATCAGCGAGTTTCAATCCCTGATAGGGTTTTAGGTATTTTCCGGCTGTGAGAATTTCTGCGTTACCTTGCACAATCTATGGGAAGAGTTTCAATCCCTGATAGGGTTTTAGGTATTTTCCGGCATTCGATTGATTTTGCGCGGCTCCTCGACCTTCCGTTTCAATCCCTGATAGGGTTTTAGGTATTTTCCGGCTCATTGAGCCTGAGAATATGCCCCTCATCCACAAAGGCCAGTTTCAATCTCTGATAGGGTTTTAGGTATTTTCCGGCTGCGATCTCGGAACATTTAAGTCTTCCGCCACAACGTATGTTTCAATCCCTGATAGGGTTTTAGGTATTTTCCGGCTCGATTTGTTGTCTATAATTATCTTAAAATTAGAAAAACTGGAGTTTCAATCCCTGATAGGGTTTTAGGTATTTTCCGGCGGTGCTGACATTTCGATCGCAAGCGGGTGCTGATCCGTTTCAATCCCTGATAGGGTTTTAGGTATTTTCCGGCGTTAAATAGCCAGTAGGTAAAGCTTTCAACCATTTTGCAAAGTTTCAATCCCTGATAGGGTTTTAGGTATTTTCCGGCTGGATTTTCTTACCTTTTGTATTTGATTCAAATCGAAAAGTTTCAATCCCTGATAGGGTTTTAGGTATTTTCCGGCAATCGCACTGATATTATTAAAGTGGCAGAAATGTTTCAATCCCTGATAGGGTTTTAGGTATTTTCCGGCGCTTGATAACAATGGTCGCTACCGTGACTTCCTCGTTGTTTCAATCCCTGATAGGGTTTTAGGTATTTTCCGGCGATAAGAAGGAGTGGCAGCAGCAAGCCCGACGCTCAAGCCGCGTTTCAATCCCTGATAGGGTTTTAGGTATTTTCCGGCGCTCGGTCGCTTGATGTCAATGGCTTTCCATGTTGTTTCAATCCCTGATAGGGTTTTAGGTATTTTCCGGCAGATGTAGCGATCGAAATGTCGAAGCATCTTGGAATGTTTCAATCCCTGATAGGGTTTTAGGTATTTTCCGGCGAAACTGTACTGGCCCTCCACCGGCACCACACCCAAGTTTCAATCCCTGATAGGGTTTTAGGTATTTTCCGGCTCAATATATTGGCTGTGCCTCTACTTCATGGATAGTTTCAATCCCTGATAGGGTTTTAGGTATTTTCCGGCGCTGTCAATTTTTCGCAAGGACAACCAAACATTAGTGTTTCAATCCCTGATAGGGTTTTAGGTATTTTCCGGCTCTTATGGAATGAACTTTGTCTACGGCGGCGCTGGCGGGTTTCAATCCCTGATAGGGTTTTAGGTATTTTCCGGCGGAGGGCCGCTACTTAAAGCACATTGCCGTACTGGGAAAGTTTCAATCCCTGATAGGGTTTTAGGTATTTTCCGGCTTGCGGGGGACATATCTTGGTCAGAAAGTTTTGAGTCAGGTTTCAATCCCTGATAGGGTTTTAGGTATTTTCCGGCGCTCTGGCTTTCATCTCTGCAATCTCCGCTTCAGTTTCAATCCCTGATAGGGTTTTAGGTATTTTCCGGCGCATCTAACGTAAGTCCCCCAATTACCTCTTCCCGCAGTTTCAATCCCTGATAGGGTTTTAGGTATTTTCCGGCCAAAGTGGCGATCGGACTGGCAACTCTGGGAAGTGTTTCAATCCCTGATAGGGTTTTAGGTATTTTCCGGCAAGAGGTAATACAGAAGTTGACGGTATTTTTCAAATCGTTTCAATCCCTGATAGGGTTTTAGGTATTTTCCGGCGCCCATTACAGCAGTGCCCCCGCTCCTGTCGTATCCCCGTTTCAATCCCTGATAGGGTTTTAGGTATTTTCCGGCTCCAGTGACCCGGATGTGGACATCCGGCAAGCTCGGTTTCAATCCCTGATAGGGTTTTAGGTATTTTCCGGCTTAATTGCCAATGCCGATTACCTGAATCACAGTTGTTTTGTTTCAATCCCTGATAGGGTTTTAGGTATTTTCCGGCCGCCCGCTCCAGAAGCCTTGGTGTATTTGGTTTTCAAGGTGCAGTTCCGTGAATCTAAAACAAAAGTACCATTCCAGCCCTAGGCTTGTCAATCCCCAATTTTTCATACTCACCCCAAAAACGTTATCCTGTAAAGCTTTCAGATTTTCCGTGAATCGTTTTTTGAGACTAGGGGCATCAAACTCTTGCTGTACATCAGTTTCAGCCTAAAAATTTGATACCCCTATTTTAACACCTACCCGTTCACGGAAACTAGGCAAAAAATATTGTTCGATCGGCAGGAACGACCCCACCAATACGTTCAATCTTACCCTGACAGCACGCGCACAGCGGAAAAAACATAATACTGTCTTCGTTCGGTTTGATCACTTTGTTCAAGCGCGATCGCAATTTAGCGTATTGCGTCTCAGTCAAATCAGCACACTCGAATACACTGTACTGCATCCACTGCCCATAAGACTTCAGCATTTTGTGAATCTTTGTCCGGCGCTTGTCTTCGGAAATATCGTAAGAAATCAGAATGTGCATATCTAGTACAAAACTAAAGGTGGATATTTGTCAATCTCGCCCATCAAATATTTCGCCAACAGCCGCCCCTGAATTTCAAAAGCCTCTTGATAAGTGCACTTACGCTTCAAAACAGGATGCTTAAACTCAGACTGCTTCTTCTTTTCATACAACCTCAAAAACTCTTTCCGTCCCGTTTCCGACAGTCGCACCACATTACTCAGCGGTTCCACAGTAAAATCATTCGGTGTCAGAATTCGGCGGTTAATCGCGTTGAGAATTACACTGTCAGCCACCAACGGGCGGAACTCTTCCATCAAATCAAACGCTAAACCCACGCGGCCGTAGCGCTGCGTATGAAGGTATCCTAAATAAGGGTCAAATCCCACGATATTAATCGCGCTTTGCACATCGTGACGTAGCAGCGTGTAAGCAAAATTCATCAAAGAATTCACCGGATCGGTAGCAGGGCGGTGTCGCGGTTTAAACACAAAGCCTTCCGCCCGAATTAATTGGTTGAAAACTCCAAAATACGCCGCACTCCCAGCACCTTCATGGCCGCGCAAAGAATTAATGTTGTCAGTTTTGTCAAGTTTGGCGATCGCATTTGAAATCTGAGTAATTGCCGAACTTAAATTTAGTTCCGAATGTTCCCGCTGAGTTTGAGATAAACTGGTGCGATAGTTCTTCAATTTCCCCCGAATAAAACCCTGGACAACATGAATAGCTTGGGGAGTTTCCCCCGCCGCTTTCCACTGAGCATTCCGAACGAAAATGTTTTTACTTAATTCCGGTTCTAGCTTACCCAAATAGTGACCAGTATCGGTGATAAAAGTCAGAGGAATTTTCCGCTGAAGCAATTCTGCAACCGCAGCCGGGGAAATAGTCGCCCGTCCCACAATCACCACTCCATCTAAATGAATTAAAGGCACATCTTGTAATGTTTGATTTTTTGCTTTGACATTGAGGCGTTCATCTGTTTTGCCGATAAACACATCATCTTGATTGATATAAAGTGTTCCCATGATTGACTCCAAAAAACGACGTTTAATTAGCTTCTTGATAGCGCAGGACTTTTTCAG
The DNA here is from genome assembly GCF_020738625.1 of Microcoleus sp. PH2017_09_SFU_O_A. Taxonomy (NCBI): domain Bacteria; kingdom Bacillati; phylum Cyanobacteriota; class Cyanophyceae; order Oscillatoriales; family Microcoleaceae; genus Microcoleus; species Microcoleus sp. PH2017_09_SFU_O_A. Next base: position 37,763 of record NZ_JAEQCF010000089.1, on the reverse strand, counting down.
CAGCTTGCGGCAAACATTGCTGATAAAGGCTGCAACCCTGACAGCGTTTGCTATAATGCGCTGGAGGAATTTTGCCAGTTTGCAGTAAAATTTGGATAGCGTTGATAGTGGCGATCGTCTCCTGTCTCAACCCCTCAGAAATCTCCACCAATTGCCGTTGATGCGACTGCGCGTAATACACATATCCAGTCGCAATACTTTTCCCCGTCATCTCCTCCAAACAAAGGGCTTGAGCGCAAACCTGCAACTCATCATTATCCCACTCCCCCTTCCGCCCGCGCTTGTACTCAACGGGATACAACTCACCATCCGTTGATTCAATCAAATCCGATTTCCCAATCAGCATATACTTTTCAGACTTCAGCCAAATCGCCCGCACCTGCCAAGTCTCATCGCGGTTGATTTGACTGAGAGTGTGAACGCGATCGTGCAAACTCGTCCCTTCGATGGTATACTGGTTATCCGTGAATTCTCCCGCGCAAGACATCCGCCAGCAGCGGTGGGGACAGTAAGAGTATTGGTTCAAAAGTGCGATCGAAATGTAATCAAAATCGTTCATAATTTTGATAGTTTGTAGGAGATTAGTAATTGAAATTAGCAACAGGCAAGATGCCTGTTCCACAAGAGTTTAGTGTTATTGTGGGGTGGGCATCTTGCCCGCCCTCAAAATTGGGAATTAGCAACAGGCAAGATGCCTGTTCCACAAGAGTTTAGTGTTATTGTGGGGTGGGCATCTTGCCCGCCCTGGACATCCATAATTAGCAACAGGCAAGATGCCTGTTCCACAAGAGTTTAGTATTATTGGCCCGCCCTGGACATCCATAATTAGCAACAGGCAAGATGCCTGTTCCACAAGAGTTTAGTATTATTGTGGGGTGGGCATCTTGCCCGCCCTGGACATCCGGCATCTTGCCCGCCCTCAAAATCGGTTCAACTCTTATTAACAACAATCCGTCGAGTCATCCCCATCCCCATCGGAGTTTTCCTCCCAACCCCGCAGTAAAGAGCAAAATCCGCCAAAGCATTAATTTGCTTAATCACCAAAGGCTCCACATCACCCAAAATCCGATAACTAACCTCCCCAACCATGCCCACAAAATTGCTTTCATAGTTAGTCAATCTTTCAGTTTTGATATTGACAAAAGTTGAAAAAAGTGCATCCAATGGCAAATTAGGAATCTCAATCCCGCTGTACTTATTCCAGCGACTCAGTAGACTATTAAAAACGCAATCTCTAGTAGGAATCACCGAATCGAACTTCCCCTGTCGAAAGGTAGTAGGCGTCGCAAAACTGAAGGCAATTAAGCGATTAGTTTCCGAAGCTTGTTCGTAAAGTTGAGAGTAAGTACAAGCATTCGCCCAAGGTTGATCTACTTGAGGTGTTCCGAGAATCTTCGTAATCATCAAATCCGCCGGGCCAAGATGCCACGGACGGGATGGATTGAGATTCAGCCAAAGGTGAGTTAATTTGCCAAATAAAGTGTCATCCAGCAGACTAATTCGCCACCAACAGAGAGAGTGTTCTGGAATTGGTTCTGTGTGTTCCCATTGGAGGGAATGGTGTTTTTTGAAAGGGCATTTTTTAGTTTGCAAAGGGCTGAGGGTGAAGGATTTGTCGGCTGTGGCATCGTGAAGGCGATCGCCGAGTTGTTTGTCAACGGAGCTCACGAGGGTGAGAAACAGGGCGTGCAGGTGTCTTCCCGTGAGGTATCCGGGGGGAATTGGGGCGATGGGAAGAAGGTTGAGGATGAGACTGTGCGGCATGATGGTTATGGTTGGTTGTGTTGATTAAGGTGCGATCGCTCTGTTAAGTCGTCTCCTCTAATGCCTTGGTGTAGGTAATAATTACTGATTTTTTCTGAGCCGTGTTGCCATACTGATATAATAATTTTTCATCAAACCCATTTGTTTTCAGCTTGATGAAAACTCCTGGAAGTTTCACAAAACCTAGTTCTGGCTCATAGGAATATTCTGGATTCCCATCTAGCATGGATGCACCATCATTACTTCGATGTATTTTGATGATAATATCTTTTTGATAGGCAAAGCCCCAGCGTAAATCACGCCTTTCCCATGATGTCTTTTCTTGGTCATAGTAGCGTTCATAAACATGAGTATTGGCATACTGATTACTCTTATCTTTTTTGATGGTTAAACGGTCAATTGGCACTGTCACTTGAGGCATATTCTCAATTTTGTCGCCATGAGTTCCATCGTCATAAACTAATGTTGCGGATGGTGTCCAACTTCGAGTAACGACTAACCCTTTTTCGTGAGCCGGTTGACAAGCTAAGTCGGCACTGTAAACATAGTCATGAAGCATGGAGAATAATTCGACTACTCGGTAGTCATCAACTTGTTGCGATCGCAAAATACATTCAGAAATTTTCGCAGTGTTAAAATCAGTTAGCTTTTGTAGAGTCTCTGTATAAGTTTCCCATCCAGATTCATCCAGCGTATTAGCAAATTCTTGGATAGTATTCCCCACCAATATCACCTTAGCATTTGGAACATTACCTCGACGATTGCAGCGTCCAGCCCTCTGAATCAGGTTTTCTGGCGGACACATTTCAGAAATTAAGACCTCACTATTCAAATCGCACCCAACTTCGATCGCACTGGTAGTTATCAAAATATAAGGCAGATGGTTTTCATCGCGATTTTTCAGGTTTTTGTAGCGAGTCGAACGCGAAAATTCTGAGTCTTTTGGAATGTCAGAAATGCGGCCATGATAAAGAAACAAGAATTGTCCTTGAGTATCAGTATTAAACGCCAACTCATTTTTAACCTGCGTGTAAATTTCGACTGCATCTGTGACAGTTTCAACTACAGCAATAATGCGACGGTTAGATTTAGATTTCCACTCTCTTAAAACAATTTGAGCAACTTGAGTTTGGAAATGGAGAGGATTAGTTGAATCGCGCTGAACTTCATTCAGCCATTCAAAAGCTTTTGTTTCATAGCTTTGTTGCTGAAATTCGCGCAGGGAATTAACATTTTCAAGATTATTGATGTAATCAATTACTTTCAGATAATCAAAGCGATCGAGATGTTGTTGTGGCATTGTAGCAGTCATTAAGACGATGGATCGTCCCGCTTCATAAAGCGACTGCACCAAGCTATGAAAGTTTGTGAAAGATATATTGTCATAGCTATGAGCTTCATCAACACAGATTAGAGTTTTTTCACTATGAGTTTTATCCCGATGAATCCTCAAAGGAAAAACAAATGACTTTTGCTTGTCTCCAAAAGCAAAATAGCGATAGAGAAACTTGTCCAGCGTTGTTAAAATGACATCTCCTTTATAAAGATGACGGCGAGAATTGATTTTACGCTCGACTCGCTCCCCGTTTTGGTAAATTAATCGTTCCATTTGGGAACCCGTATCTACTACTAACGAAAATTCCAGGTCTTTATTTTCAGGTAAGGCCGAAAATGTCTTGATATACCGCTCAATCCGTTGTTTCTGATCTTCTACTAAACTTCGGGATGGCAAAGGTAAAATTAAGCGATAACCTTTAGCTAAACATGGAAATAGAACAGCCTCCATTTTGCCAGAACCAGTGGGAGCTTTGAGTAAAAATGCTGGGTTGGGATTGGCGATCGCATCCCAGACATCTTGTTGCATGGGGTTAGAAATATACTTGCCTTTGCTGAGTGCTTGATACGCAGTTTCGCAATTCCAATCCTGAGAACTATCTACTAATGAGTGAGATTTAATACCAACCCTCTTTGGGTTCTCTTCTTTAGCTTTTCCTTGATGAGGCTCTTTTTTAGCTTTTCCTTGATGAGATTGCCACCATTCTTTGACAATATTGTTGATTTTATCTTCCAGCTTATGAGGCTTATCTAACAAATTTCCTAGCTCTTTCTTGTCCTCTTCACTAAGTTTCAGTGACCAATAGGCAAAAGACAAGGAAATTTCGTCCTTATTAAAAGGAAAATTAAAAGGAAAAGGATCTATCAGATAAGTTGAATTGTCTAATTTGAACGTGGTATAATCCATGAATGCACGAGACTCTGCTTGTTCATCATTTCCAATTACCCGACAAGCTAATTCTGCCTCAATCTGATCGCACATTTCCAAGATGTACAGTTCACGGCCATAAGTCAGAGGTTCTCTTGTCAAGATTTGTTCATATTCTTGTGACTCTTTTTTCAATTTATAAGCATCACGACTAATATCACCCACAGAGAAATCGTGATGTCCTATAGCCAGATACTTTGCCCAAATATCAGGACTATCAGCTAAGAATCTATGCCCTTTGAAGGAGTAAATATATTCTTTAAATTTACCTTCTTTCGTGGCTTTAGCCTCCAGTTTAAATTTAGGCGGTTTGCCAATGTCGTGAATTCTAGCAGCTTCATCAACTCGTGCTTTTGATTCTTCCCGTTCAGTTTCAGTGATCCCTGGAAAATCCTCAACTTTCCAAGCTTTGACTAGCTTTCTGACATTACAAACATGATTGCCAAGGGGCTGAAAGTAAATTACATCAGGAATAGGATTAGTTTTGTCTGGAAAAAATACTCGACCGAAATCGAAACTGCGCTGGCGTTTTTGCTTAGACATTAACTTCACCTCTTAACAAGTTAACAAGGGATACGGGAATATAAATTTCCCCATCGGTGTAGTAATCCAGAGTTGGAAAATCCTCCCCAGGTTTTGGGTAATAGGCAGTAACAAAGGGAATAAATCCATCTACAGGAGTTCGAGTATTATCTAAAAATCCTGCCTCTTCTGAATCTGTTTCATCATTAGTTTGCCAGTGGTAGCGGTAGAGATTGTAAATATCACAGCCGCCGATAAATTGACCGCTTTGCAACAAGGCTTCCATCGGTACAATGGTTGATGGATAAGCTTGAACTGTCTCGCATTTCAACTCAATGAGTTCAGAAACTTCTGTCACTACCGCAAAACCTTCTTTGCCTAGTTTGCAACCATAGGTTTCTAAGTCTTGGAAATGTTCTAAACCTTGTAAAGATTCGCTGACAACATAGCCAGTTAGTTCTTCTACAATTAAATATTCCCAAGTGTGGAGTTGAAAGTTAGCTTTGTCTTTTTCCACATACAAGCGGGAAAACACATCGTGATTAAATTCGCGCATTCCTTTGCGGTAGGTTTTATGCACTCCTCGCCAAGTATTTGTGCTAGGATAGGCTCCCAGCGCTACATAATGACGGGGTAAAGCATAAAATGGTGGGTCATCTTTGTTGATTCGAGTTTCAGGAATTTCTAAGCCTACACTGAGCATTCCTAGCCTTCGTAAAAATCCTGATAGAGTTGTTGGTGGTACAAAAGGATAGGTGGCAATATTGAGAATTGACCCTGGCAGAATGCGGAATGTCATTGCTGCGGTAGGTGTGATGGTGAGTTTTATGCAGTACATAGATCACGCCTGTAAAACGGTTTCAACGAATTTCGCAGCGTATTCTTGTAATTTCTCTAATGCTGCATTTCCAATCCAGCGATCGAAGTAAGTTGCTTGGATGCGATCGGTGTTATCTTCTGGATATTGGGCAAGACGGAGGAAGTCTGCGATCGCCTGTTGTGGATCTGTGACAGATGGAGAAATAATCGGGCGTTTTCCTCTGGGTACTAAGTAGCGATCGACAACTAGCAAAGGGGTTTGATTATCGGATTCGGCGATCGCAATTCCCTTGGGATTTCCTGAACCAATGCGCGGTAAAGAATCCAGAAAAGCATAGGCGACAGAGGAAAAATCTCGATCGGTAACACTCAAGGCATGATTAGAAACTGGATAGAGAATACCAGGCTGATTGTACTGACGCTTAAATGGTATCGGCGTTTCATCTTTTTGATTTACCAAACGTGCCGGGTGCATTGCCCGTTGCTTCTCTACTGGGTAGATATCTTGAACCGCAACACCGCCACCGTGAGTAACGCGACCAATTAAAGTGCTTTTTCCGGGGTCAAGTGCACCATAGGTGGCACAAATAGGACAGTCTATTTTGGCGCAAGTTTTAGGAATACCACATTGTTGTTTATCTCCTAGTAATTCCCCACTTTTTACAGGAGCCCACAGCAAGCAACGTCGCTCAACGCCTCGTCGTTTCGTTGGGGAAATATAACATTTTTCAAGCGATTTCCCATCCTTAGTAGTTAGCTTCACTATCTCCACCAAGTTGACATTTACTTGTACTTCATGCCCAAAATAAAGCTCTTGCGAACCTTCAAGAATGGCATAAATGTCAAAGTGCATTCGAGGATTGTTTTCATCAGTTTTAGGTAATCCACTCGTTACTTTGGATTGCTTAACCGTCTCAGAAGTGTTTTCGGATTCATCATTAGTTGTTTGAGATTTTTTAGTTGGCATATTTACTTCTCCGTTGTGGATTTTTCTTTGCGAATCAATTCAGGAAAACGAGTGTATAGTGAAAGCTTGACCTGATAGGTTAAATCTTTCCAATCTTTCTCTTGTTTATAACCATTTTTAGGATTTGAAAAATAGGTATAAACTCTTGTCAGATCCTCTGGATACAGAATCATGGAAACCGATTTAGTTTCTGGATTTTCTTTTTCTCGTTCTGAAATACCCAATTGTCCCAGTAACTCCTCTTTTGCTAATAATGCCTTGGCTTGTTCATAAACAAACTGGGTGTCAGGGTTACGGTAAAGTCTTACTTGAGTCAATGTTCTTTTGTCACTTTCTATGGCTTGATCGCTTCCAATGGTAACGATTGTGCAGTATTTACAGAAGGAGTAACAAAAGGCCGCCGGATTCTTTTCTATTTGTTCAATTAATTTGCTAACCTCTCGTTTGGCATCTTCTGGCTTTTCCATTGTCATAGCATTTTTTTTAAAAGCCAAAACAAAAGCATAAATTAAGCCAGTCAATGCAGCTACATCTCCATATAAATTGGCTTGCTGTAACATGGGGTTATCTGACTCCATAAGGCCTCCTTTTAATTTCAAATTCAAACCTTCACAAATTTTCTTCCAGTAGGCTGCACGAGTGTGTTCTAATCCCCGACTATAATCACTACCGGAAACTTCTGATATTTTTGCGAGGGTATACTCTGCCATTACTGGTAAATCATCCTCTACATAGCGTACAGCATCACCCAGTTTCATATTGATATCTTTTCCCAAAACAATTATGGACTGCCCATAGCCTTCTATCAAACCCTTAATAAAAATTAGATGTCTGCTACTCAAAAGTATTGACTGACTTCCCTGAATAATCAGTGAGAATTTAAAATCAGCTAAAACCTCAAGGGGAAAAATTGAAGCTACTTTGGCTAGTGCATATTGAACCTGGCCGAGTTTCTGAGATGCTAAATCACCGCCACCAGTTCGATCGGAGGCTAAGACTATATATCGACCTGCACTTAAATGTAACTCTTTATTAGTTAACATTCTAATGTAGTCTTTAACTTTGAGTTTAGCAGGTTCACTTCGATCGACTGGTTCAAGCTTCAAAATGATACTTTCATCAGTCACTTTTAGGGGTGACGCAAATGCTAATGCTGAACAAGATGCACAAATATAGGGTTGCTTTTCCCTGGATGATGATTGACAACGCTGGGAAGGTCGCTCGAACATAAATCTGGCTACTTCCCATTTAGCATTTTGGAGAGTAACACCGCAGGAATAACAAAAATGTTTACCGTCATCTCCCGCCGATCGCACTTCTTTGATACTTGGCTGTTCACTCAGCAATGGTTCAGGGAATGGATCGCTTGGCGGATTTTCCAAAAGGCGATACATCTCTAGAATACACTGAGTAAAAATATCTCCACGAGTTGCATTGATCTGGTCTGTAGCAGTTTTAGTGAAACTTTTGGAAATGTTAACAATGTCTTTGAACCGAGCGGGGTTTTGTTGGCGATCGCACTGAATAAACTTAAATGGTTCACCCTCAGACTCTGCAAATAAGCGAATCTTTTGCTGGACGGAATCTTGAGTAAAAATGATTTGAGTAACTAGCTTATCTTGCTGTTTTTGTAACTTGTTTTTCTGTGCTTTTGTCAACCCTGAGTCTGCTAATTCACTGTTAATTTGAGTTAGATTTTGCCAAATACACTTTTGTTCATCAAGGACTTTACCAAAGGACTTTTGAAAAGCTTCGTTGTACTTTTTCGCTTCCTTTAACTGCATCTCCTCCTTGTCTAGTAACTTTTTTTCTAAAGATGTGCGGTCTTTATCACTTGTGTCAGGATGATTTATTTCTGTTATGAGAGCCTTAATTTGCTTCTGACGATCTGTTTGACGCTTTTCTACCTCCCGAATAACTGCCAAATACCAAGCCGCTAAAACATTAGATTGCTGCTGTGTCAAAATCGGAATTTCCAAGGTACTGAAACCGCGTCCGGCTAAAGTGACACTATTGAGCATGACAATGAATGTCTGTACTAATCCTGGTAAATTGTGCTTGGGAATGCCATAAGTTGAGAAAGCAATATTTTCGATGAACTCTCGCCAATATTGATTAAAATCTGCCGGCTCTTTTCGATGGGGAATGAAAACGTGTACGTGATAGTCACTTTCGTGGAGTACCGCTATTTGATATTGCTTCTGCAAATACTCTAAAAATCTATCTATGGCGCTTTCAATAGATAATCTTGCCTGTAACTCTCCTGGTAATGGCGATTTGTACAGAATCTGAGTTTTGCCAATCTCTTGACCTTGATATATGACTCGATTTTTTTGAAAATCAAGTTTTTGTAACTTCTTAGTATTGAGGTTGCGGGTGAGTCTTAATTCTCTAATTAGCTTGGAGTTTGCAAAGGTTTTCGCGATATCTATTACCCCTGGCTGACTCGCTAATGCCCCAATCAACTCTGACTTCTGAGTAGATATCACACCCGCAGCCGAGGCACTAATTAGTATTGTGGTTTGATTGCTCTCATTCATCCGATTTAATCTCTTGATGAAGTTTTTGTATGTGGGAGTCGGCAAAAACGATGCGGACTCCCATCTTTTGGTTGCTCTAAAGCTTCTACTGACAGTCGGCGTAAGATATCACATCACCTTCAGAATTAGTGATGTCGAGCCACATCAACTCTGTAACTCGCCTTTTGAGCTTCTCAACCTGCATCAGAAGGTTCTCAATCTGTTCCTGATACTCAGCAATTTCTCTTGCAATCAGATCTGATTCGTACATTAGCCGTCTCCTTAGTAAAAAAGTTTTCACCAGAGCCAGTCGCCATGCTACCTTTGAGATTGCGAGTCTACATTGGTAGTCTGAGCTTCCTGCTCTGGCTGCCTTTCAGATTAGCACAAAATTTTAACGTCCGAGAAATATAGAGCTAATCACCGAAGCTCATTTGTGCTATCATGGTATGTAGCCTCTAAAAAAATCCCTCTATCAGAGATTGAAATCGAGACATATATGAGGTTGAGGATTTTATCCTCCACACAACCACAAATCCCTATCAGGGTTGTCGGCCAGAGTTTTGCTCTGGCTTTTTTAATAGCCTGTATAAAACCCTCATACTCTATCCGTAAATAACTTATAATCTGAGAATAGCGCGACTCATAGAGGTTGTCAAGCAATTACACAGCATAAGTGTCCGTATAAATGACTCGTCAAGATCAGTCCATCACCCTATCGGTTTCCGATCGCGACAAAGCCGAGTTAGAAGCCCTAGCCCTAGAATTCGGCATGAAGTGGGGCGATCGCCCTAATATCTCTAAGCTGGTAAAAGCGATCGCCCAACATAAACTCCTAATTGCCCCTAACAACGATTGGAAAGACAGCCGATTAAAAGCCCTTAAACACGCCGTCGATGCCTTAACCGACCTCGGCAAAGTTCAAGAAGCCAAAATTATTGCTCAACTGCTAGTCGATCGCAGTGAACTTCCAGATCCCCTGCGGAGAGAAATAGAGGCATTTTTAAATAACACCTCTATTCCTTGGCGGTTAGAGATAGACCGTTATATGAAGCGGAACCAACCGTTTGAACTCACCTACCAAGATGCAGCCGATCGCACTTGGCACTTCCACATCCGCCATGCTCAAATCAACCCGCATGAAGATCGAGAATATCTCGATTGTTGGTGTGAAGAAACAGAGGGGAATTACGATTTGCCAGAACTGAAGCATAATCGGTGCTTCCGTTTAGATCGGATTCCAGAAGCCGCGATCGCACCCATTGACGGAAAATGGTTGCCCAGTTTAGCCGAGATTGAGGTAGAAATGCACCTCTTCCGAGGTTTGGCGTTTGCCTACAAAACGAAAACGGGTGAAGATACGTTCAATGAATGGTTAACAGACTCTCCGCAAGTCCGACGAATAGTGAAGAAAGTATCCAATACTTTTTGGTTTTTCCGAGAAATATTGCGGTATGGGGAAGATTGCGTGATTGTGTCTCCAGACAGTGTGCGCGATCGCTTCCAACAAAAACTGATCGCCCTCTGCCGTCAGTACGACATCGAAATCCGCGATTAGAACACGAGATTGGAAACGGCATTGCTGTCTCTCACCCAAGAAACCGGGTTTTTTAGCGAATCTGTCGGTCAGAGTCAAGTATTCTCGTAAAAAACCCGGTTTCTGACAACCCGCGTGTAAGTCAACAAAAAGCAGCCCATAACAGGCTGCACATCGAAAAAAACCGTTGTTTTGTTGGAGGAGAAAACTTTAAATCGAATTCAAATTGCCGTTATATCAAGTCTCTGGGACTCCGGCGGGCGATCGGCTGCCAACCAATTTCGCCATCTTTATCTACCGCTAACTCACCTTACCATCAGAACAAAACTGCAAATCCTCGTTACGCTGAAAGTTCGTTGACCATTCTCACCCGGCCTTTGAGCACTGCCCGCAGCAGGCGGTTGACACAGCATCTATCTTCGTCATTCAGCGACTCGTCTAAGGTGGCGGCCATCAAACCGTAGCGATCGGCTAATGTCAAAACGCCTGTGTCGGTTACAGAAGCGAGGATTTCAGAGATAGCGCCGGGGAGGAGTTGTAAAGCTTTCATGGCAGTGCGGTTGAATTCGATATATTCATAATCGCTTGGTTTCCTCAAAAGATCGGTGATATTAAGTAGGTTCCGCAGGTGATTATTTTGGATGAAAGCAAGTGATCGGAGTAGAGTAAATGTGTGACACGAATCACAGCACTACAGGTGCGGCAGGTAATTGCATCCCAGCCTAACCTTTGGTAGAACGCGGGATTGATGGCGTTTCGCTAAAATGATTTAATCTCTCAACCAGTTGAAATTTTACCCCTGTAACGAAAATGCTTGATTTTCTGAATCCCATTTTGGGCCGCAAGCCCGATCGCATCAAAGCCAATGTTGAAATTTATACTTGGCAAACCTGTCCGTACTGTATCCGCGCCAAAACTTTGCTGTGGTGGAAAGGCGTCAATTACACGGAATACAAAATTGACGGCGACGAAGCTGCTAGAAATGCCATGGCCGATCGCGCTAACGGGAAGCGCAGCGTGCCCCAAATATTTATTAACAGTCAACACGTCGGCGGCTGCGATGACATTCACAAACTTGATGGAGATGGAGAGTTAGATGCACTGCTAGCTCAAGCAGCCGTTTAAATATTGTTCATAAAAGGTTCGTAGTAAGGACTTTAGTCCTTGAATTCTCAAAGAAAGGACTAAAGTCCTGACTACGAACCTTTGGCATATGAGGTTCGTAGTCAGGACTTTAGTCCTTAAATTCTCAAAGAAAGGACTAAAGTCCTTACTACGAACCTTTGGCATATGAGGTTCGTAGTCAGGACTTTAGTCCTTAAATTTCCCAAGAAAGGACTGAAGTCCTTACTACGAACCTTTGGCAAATTTACTGAGATTATCTTGCCGCCATTTAGCATCGGAGCGCCTATTTGTTTGCAGTTCTAAGACCCGAATCCCGTTATTTGGTAGAAAACTTAATTTTTGTTGGAACTGCTCCCAATGCTCAATTATCTCGTGTTCCACGCCGTAAGTTGCACACAATTGAGCAAAATTGATATCCTGCGGTGTGGCAAAAAACTCTTCAAAGGGCGGGTCAAATTTAGCAACTGGCAACATTTCAAAAATCCCGCCACCGTTGTTATTAATTAAAACAATTGTCAGATGACCGACAAATTTATTTGTAATTAAAAAGCCGTTGGTGTCGTGCAAAAGTGTTAAATCACCTGTTAACAAAATGCTGCTTTGATTGCGGTGGGCGACTCCTAAAGCTGTTGACAATGTGCCGTCTATGCCGTTGGCGCCGCGATTGACAAAAGGTTTTATTTCTAAGTTGTTCGGCTTCCAGAAAAACTCGACATCTCGGACTGGCATACTGTTGGAAATAAATATGGGTGTGGCTGGTGGCAATATTTGGGAAAGCAGCCAAGAAATTTTTGGTTCGATGATGTGATTAATTGCTGATAGTTTTTGGTCTATTGTTTGTCTGACTTGGGTTTCGGTGTTTCGCCAAAGTTGGAGGTATTCGTTTGATGGAGAGGTGAGAACCCCCCCTAGCCCCCCCTTATTAAGGGGGGGGATTTGAGGGGAGTTTGTGGGAGAGGTGAGAACCCCCCCTAACCCCCCCTTGCTAAGGGGGGGGATTTGAGGGGAGTTTGTGGGAGAGGTGAGAACCCCCCCTAACCCCCCCTTGCTAAGGGGGGGGACATGAAGGGAGATAGCAGTTGCGAGGTTTTCTATGGAGGTTCGTAGGTGAATTGTTGGGCCGTGTAGGGGATCTAAGTTGTGGTGGCCCGGATCGATTATGTAGCGTTTGGGTTGGGTTTTGTCTAACCAGTTTCGCAATTCTTTGCTTGTGGGTAAGTCTCCGATTTGAATGGCGATTTCTGGGGTTAATTTATCTGCTAGTTCGCGGTTTCGCAGGATTAAATCGTAGGTGGAAATTAGATGGGGGTTGAGTTGGGCGCGGTTTCTTAAGGGCGATAGTCCTTCTGCTAATACTGGCCAGTTTAATAGTTGGGAAATTTTGCCGATCGCACTACAATACTTTTCTGCATCTTCAGGCTGGGCTACACCTGCAATAATAATCCCTTTACTGCATTCGGGCCATTGTTCTATTGCACTTCTTACTCCCCCCCTTGGCAAGGGGGGGCTGGGGGGGGTAGAAGTTTCTGCTGCACAAATCGGTTCTATTGCACTTCTTACTCCCCCCTTTAACAAGGGGGGGCTGGGGGGGGTAGAAGTTTCTGCTGCAAAAATCGGTTCTAATCCTGCAAAGAAATATTCGATATCGAATTGTGTTTCTAAAGCTTCGACAGCAATGTCTGAAACTGGTACAAGCGGATCCCGAAGGGGGATGTTGAGGTGGACTGGGCCTGGTGTCGGAAAGGTCGATCGCTCGATCGCGTACACGATCGTCTGTCGCACATAGTCTAGCATTCCTATGGACGCTGAAGGGATGGCTAATTCCGCTTGCCAGTTGGGATAATTGCCGTATAGTTTAACTTGGTCGATCGCTTGTCCGGCGTGACAGTCGCGCAATTCGGGGGGTCTATCTGCTGTGAGAATTAGCAGCGGAATTCGACTTTCACGGGCTTCGATAATCGCCGGATAAAAGTTGGCTGCGGCGGTTCCTGAGGTACAAATTAGGGCGGTTGGTACACCGGATTTTTTGGCGATTCCTAAGGCGAAGAAACTCGCAGATCTCTCGTCGAGGATGGGGATAGTTTCTATTAACTTATTCTGGGCGAAGGCTATGGTTAGCGGGGCCGATCGCGAACCGGGACAAATTACGGCTGTGGTTAGTCCCAGTCGCTGCAATGTCTCGGCTATGATGGAAGCCCAGAGGGTGTTTGTGTTCCGAAAGTCAAGCATTTTGTTGTTTTGGCGATCGATAATATTTTATGACATATAACGGTTCTCAATCAAAGCTCAATAAACCGGGTTTTTTCGAGATTGAGGGTTTTTGGCTAGTCTTGGCTGAAAAACCCGGTTTCTGGCTACCCATATCTAAGTCTTAAGTTACCTAATTTCTCGCTACATAGTTATGAGATATAGCAGTTATCGCAAAAGTAAGGTATGCCCTATGCCCTATGCCCTATGCCCTATGCCCTATGCCCTATGTCTTATCTCATTTTTCGCTCGAAAGGCTATATTATTCTTAAACTAAAGCATTTAAAAGTGCTTGCAGTTTCAGTTGAATTTCTGCTAGTTCTTTGTCGGGTTCGGAACCTGCCACAATTCCAACACCAGCATGAAGTATCGCCCGAGATCCATCGATTAATGCCGATCGAATGCCGACAGCAAATTCGCCGTTACCAGTGCGATCGATCCAGCCCAGGGGTGCTGCATACAAAGAGCGATCGCAGCTTTCGCAGCCCCGAATTTGCTGTAGTGCAATATCCCTCGGTACCCCCGCTACCGCTGGCGTTGGATGCAGTTGGGCTAAAATTTTCAATAAGTGAATATCTGGGGGAATTCTAGCCCTGATGGGTGTCCACAAATGCTGAATGTTGGATAGTTGCAGCAGTCTCGGTAGCGGGGAAAAGTCGGGATGGATGCCGAGACTCGAAAGGCGATCGATTATAAAGTCAATTACAGCTTGATGTTCTCGAATATCCTTTTCGCTGTTGAGTAAATCTTTGCCTAAATTACCATCTTCTGCTTCAGTTTTTCCCCTCGGTGCAGAACCGGCTAAAGCATCTGCGATCAACTGATTGTTGTGAATGCTAATTAAGCGTTCTGGACTGGCACCGATAAATTGCTGACCTTTGCCGTTACTGGTAGAAAACACGTAGCAACCTGGATAGGTGAGGCGCAAGTTATTTAAGGAATCTATTACGCTAAAAGGTGTTTGGCAAATGACATTTATAGCTTGGGACAACACAATTTTACTGAAATATTTAGACTCGATTAATTCTAAAGCGGACTTGACAGATCTTTTAAATTGAGCGGCATCATTGACAGGAATTTGTTTTAATGGAAGTGAGTTTTGGCTGTTAATTAATTTGATGTATTTTTGAGAGGCAATTTTATCAAATTGTTTGCTAATGGTTTCAGTAATAATTTTAACATTTATATCTCTATCTATTTTGGCATTGGCGACAATTGTACAGCTATCGTTGAGGCGAGTAATCTGCCATTTGGGTAAAAATATGGTACCGGGGGGAAAGTAAGAATTGGTGGCGACATTCTCATCAAAAAAAGCAAAGCTACAAAAAAAGTGCGGCCCGCTAAAGGGCAAACGTTCCGTACCGATGGTAATTGTCCGGGCTAGACTTGATTGAATAAAATTTTGAGCGAGGGCAAATCGATCGCTTCCTGCTACTGTGAGATGGATTGCCGAATCTAGGGCGGCGATCGCAAAACTGTTGCCGACAATGGGGTCTCTTTTTTCAAAATAAAAGTGTCTGTCATCGGGTGTGGCAATTTCTTGCAGTACCGCTAGCGGATCGACGGGGGAAATTTCCTGAGAAATACTAACTATTTTTGTTTGATCTTTTTCGGTTAAAGACTGCTGGCAATCTAACAGCAACTGATGCAGTTGATTGCGGTCTTGCAAAAGATTGGCGCGGTGCGGTATTACTGTCATGAAATCGAGAATAGCAGATTTGTCAGAAAGAGTGCGGTTTTGTCCCGCTATAATCCCTATTTCGATCTAACCACGCTCGGGCGATCGCCAAACATGACCTTTCGAGTTTCCCGACTGTTTGGGCACGCTGGAGGGAGAAAACAGACGATTGCGCGATCCATCGAAACATTTAGACATAAAACTTAAGATTGAGAGGGCGACTCTCGGTAAAAGGCGATCGACCCCGCAGAGGTTTGCAGGTGGGCATTACCGGGCGTGCGATCGCCCGCAAAGACTATCAACGGATGCCGGAGGCGCACTCAAGCGGAGACTTAGCAGACATTCTTCACCAATAAAATTGTAAAATTACTGAGCTGCTATCAATTGCATCAAGTTTGTGTAATGACAACAAAGATAATTGAGCGTTCAAATAGTAAATTGTGGCTGGCGGCAATCAAGCCGCCCATGTACAGCGTTGCTGTTATTCCTATTTCAGTAGGAACTGCAATTGCTTTTGCCGAAACTCAAACGATTAATGCGTCAATTTTTTCGACATTTTTAATTTCAGCCATTTTAATTATAGCATGGCTGAATCTCACCAATGATGTATTTGACTCGGAAACAGGGATAGACAAAAATAAAGCACATTCCTTGGTAAACTTAACCGGAAATAAAGCTTTAATTTTCTGGCTTGCCAATCTATTTTTAGCAATCGGAGTGTCGGGAATCTGCGGTATTTCCTGGTGGCAAAAAGACCCAACAGTAATTTTGCTAGTAGTTTTGTGCTGCGCCCTCGGCTACACTTATCAAGGGCCGCCGTTTCGTTTGGGCTATCAGGGTTTAGGCGAAATTATTTGCTTTTTTACCTTCGGGCCGCTAGCTTTAGCTGCTGCTTATTACAGTCAAAATCAAACTTGGTCTGCTACTAATTTCGCAGGTTCGGCAATAGTGGGAATTACTACGAGTATCATCTTATTTTGTTCTCACTTCCATCAAGTTGAGGACGATTTGGCGGCGGGTAAAAAATCGCCGATTGTCCGAATTGGTACGAAAAAAGGCGTGCAGTTGTTGCAGTGGTTGTGCGGCAGCGTTTATGCTTTGACTCTGCTGTTTGTGGCGCTGCGAATGTTCCCAATTTGGACGCTGTTGATTTTTGGAAGTTTGTTTTTTGCGATCGACCTTTGCCGCCATGTCGCAAACTATCACGACCAACCCGCAAAGGTCAGCAACTCTAAGTTTATCGCAGTGGCGCTGCATTTTACGAGCGGTTTGCTGCTAGCGCTGGGGTTTGTGCTGTAGTTTGGGCGATTATCGAGAATTTCGGTAAAATAGAACTATGGTTCGTAGTCAGGACTTTAGCCCTCTCTGCAAGATTTTAGTCAATAAGGACTAAAGTCCTTACTACAAACAGTTTGATATTGAATCGAAAACAACGAGAAGGAAATCATGAGTACGCCAGTAAAAACTAGCCCAATCCTCACCCTAGAAGAAATTTTTAGTCTGTATCCTGATGAGTGGGTACTCATCGTCAATCCTGAATTAGATGAAGAATTAAGCGTGATTCGAGGTGAAGTTTTAGCCCATGCAATAGAACGCGATGAAATTCATAGTAAGCTTTCATTAAGGAATGGAAAATCGGTGGCAATAGAATATACTGGATTGATACCTGACAACCTAGTAATGATATTGTAATAAAAATAGGAGCTTAATGGTGTAGATGAACAAATCTAAAAAATATCAATTTTACTATTCTTTAACTGGGAAAAAAAATCAGCCACTAATTTTATTACTCCACGGATTCACGGGCGACAGTCAAGACTTTGACCAAATCATTTCCTTACTATCTCAAACTTATTGTTGTCTAGCAGTTGACCTTCCCGGCCACGGACAAACCAGAGTCAGCGGCGACGAAAGTTGCTACAATATGTCAAATACAGCCCAAGCATTGATTCACTTATTAGATGACTTACAAATAGACAAATGTTTGTTGTTGGGCTACTCAATGGGCGGGCGATTGGCGCTGTACATGACATTACATTTTCCTGAAAGATTCGAGAAAGTCGTATTAGAGTCAGCTTCTCCGGGATTGAAGAGTGAAAAAGATCGATCGCACAGACGGCAAGCCGATTCACAAACAGCACAAAACCTCGAAAATAGCAACATCAAAGATTTTATCTTAAACTGGTACGACCGCCCTTTATTCAAATCATTAAAAAAATCCCCCAAATTCGAGAAACTCATAGAAAGCCGTTTAGCAAACAATCCCTTAGAATTAGCAAAATCCCTCCGCAACATGGGAACTGGCCACCAGCCCTCTCTGTGGGAAAAACTCGCCCAAAATCAAATCCCCATTCTCTTGCTAGCGGGAGAAGATGATGATAAATTTCAACGTATCAATGCAGAAATTGCCAGCTTGTGTCCGGCTGCTACTCTCAAGATTATACCAAACGCTGGTCACAATATCCATTTTGAAAATATTGATGACTTTGCATCAGTTGTGAGACAATTTTATGATTAACGGGTAGTCAGAAACCGGGTTTTTTGCGAAAATCATTCGTTGTTACCGACAAATTAGGTAAAAAACCCGGTTTCTTTGGCCTTAGTGATGATTAACGGGTAGTCAGAAACCGGGTTTTTTACGAAAATTATTCGTTGTTACCGACAAATTAGGTAAAAAACCCGGTTTCTTTGGCCTTGGTGACAATCGACTAAAAAACAAATGCTATATAAATTTGAGTTTCGCACCTATCAGCGAAAATTTAAGCGCCCGCTACAAACAAGTCACGGCATCTGGGATATGCGAGAAGGAATCATCCTGCGGCTTATTGACGAAAATGGTCGCATTTGCTGGGGAGAAATTGCCCCGCTGAGTTGGTTTGGTTCGGAAACTTTTGACGAAGCATTAGATTTTTGTCAACAGTTACCTGCTAATATTTCAGAGGAAATAATCTTCAGTATTTCCGCTGAATTACCAGCCTGTCAATTTGGCTTTGAGTCAGCTTGGGAAAATCTGGGCCAAGCAATCGAAAATACGCCTCGTCAAGACAAAATTCCGAAAAATCAGTGTAGCGGTTTATTACCCGCAGGTGAAACAGCTTTGCAGGTTTTACCAATGCTTTGGTTGGAGGGATATCGCACGTTTAAATGGAAAATTGGCGTTGCTGTAATTGAGGAAGAATTAACGATTTTTCAGCAGCTAATCGCAGCAATGGATGATTTAGCCGATCGCCAAACAGCACTTTTGCGCTTAGATGCTAATGGGGGACTCACCTACTCCCAGGCTGAAAAATGGCTGGAAGCTTGCGATAGCGTGACAGCAACACCCGACTTGGCCGCCCAGATTGAATTTTTGGAACAGCCGCTGGCGATCGCACAGTTCCCAGAAATGGTACGATTGAATGCTACTTATACAACGGCGATCGCCCTAGACGAATCCGCAGCCAATCTCGATCGCATCCAAGAATGCTACAACCAAGGCTGGCGGGGAATTTTCGTCATCAAACCTGCGATTGGCGGTTCCCCATCCCAACTCCGCAAATTTTGTCAAACTCACAATATAGACGCAGTTTTCTCATCAGTATTTGAAACCAAAATCGGCAGACAAGCCGCCTTAAACTTAGCAACAAACTTATCTGTAAATAATAGAGCCCTAGGCTTCGGTACCGATAGCTGGTTCGACGACAATCAAGACACCTGGTTACAGCATCTATGGTAACAAATCTCACAGTAAATACTCTGAATCTTCCCTTTGACTTCCCCGACAACTGGCTAATCGGTGGTGACAGCGGCGAATTTGCTCGAATTGTCGATCGGCAATTGCAACAAATCACCCAAAATCAAACAGGAGAAACACCCCTAAAAATTTGCCTAGCCGAACCAGAACCCCTGCAATTTCTTGCCAGTTTCATCGCCGCCCGCACCGCCAAATGCCAAATTTTTCTCTGCAATCCCAACTGGGTAAAAGAAGAATGGGAACAAGTCTTTGATTTAGTCCAACCCGAACTAATTTGGGGACAAAATACTAATCTTAAAAACACATTTCCCCCTCTCCCAGTCCGCGGAGGCGGACTTCGTTTGTATAGCCGCGAATTCCATTCGCCGGGATTCCATCATTCACCCGAATTCAATCATTCGCCGGGATTCCATCATTCGCCGGGACTCAATCATTCACCCGAATTCCATTCGCCGGAATTCCATCATTCACGAGAATTACCTTCACCCGAAATAGACGAATTAGCTACAATAATGATTCCTACCGGAGGTTCCTCGGGAAAAATCCGTTTTGCCATCCACACTTGGGAAACCCTCACAGCCTCAGTCCAAGGTTTTCAACAATATTTTAACCTTGACAAAATTAACTCATTCTGCGTATTACCATTATACCACGTCAGCGGTCTCATGCAATTTATGCGATCGTTCACAACCGGGGGAAAACTGGCAATTGCATCATTCAAAACACTAGAAGCAGGCGAAAAATCCGATGTCGAACCCGAAGAATTTTTCATTTCTTTAGTACCAACTCAACTGCAACGGCTGCTGCAAAACCCAGATACAACTAATTGGCTATCCCAGTTTCGTGCCGTACTTTTAGGCGGTGCTCCCGCTTGGCCCGAACTTTTAGCCACAGCTAGAAAGAATCAAATCAAATTAGCGCCGACTTACGGCATGACAGAAACCGCCTCGCAAATTGCTACACTCAAACCCGAAGATTTTCTCGCGGGGAATAACACTTCTGGTCAAGCTTTACCCCACGCAAAAATAACTATCCGCAGTGCTAGTGGCGAGATTTTGTGCTACAATCAAATTGGCAACATTGCGGTTGATGCTAAATCTTTAGCCTTGGGCTATTATCCTGAACGATTTGGCGATCGCCCATATTTCCAACTAGATGACTTAGGATTTTTTGATAAAAATAACTGCTTAAATATCATCGGACGTAGCAGCGACAAGATTATCACGGGCGGAGAAAACGTATTTCCTGCCCAAGTCGAAGCCACCATTAAGAATACTAATTTAGTGGCAGATGTTGCTATAATTGGCTTACCAGACAAAGATTGGGGGCAAGTCGTTACGGCTGTTTGCGTTCCCGCTAATTCCGAAGTTACTGTCAAAAACTTACAAGCAGCAATAGAAGATAAGTTGAGCAAATTTAAGCGACCAAAAAATTGGGTTTTCGTCGCACAATTGCCTCGAAATGCTCAAGGCAAACTCAATCGAGAACAATTACAAGAAATTGCGGTATCATCTCTGGCGAATCAATAGTATTAACCGAATTTGACAATAATTTCCCTAGGGCGGGTTCATCAATATCTACAACACAAGTGAGAAATCTCAAAAACCCGCCCAATGCCCAATGCCCAATTCCCAATTCCCAATGCCCAATGCCCAATTCCCAATTCCCAATTCCCAATTAATCCACACCTAACAGCCTTCTCGTCTTCTCAGCTTCTTGCCTTTGAACATCCACAAACTTCAACATTTGGTAAAGTACCTCTATTTGTGGCAACTTAATACCTGCTTTTTGGGCTACCCGCATGGGATTGCCAAAAATTGCCTCAACCTCCAGAGGACGCGATTCATCGTAATCGATTTTCATGCTGGTGCGGTAAGGCTTCATTTTATGAGTGTATTCCAGCATATGCGGGATAAAATCATCGGGAATAATGCGATCGCAACTTTTGGCCCCTGCTACCACTTCCCTCATGATTTGCTCAACTAAAATCAGAGTATTCGGATTCGCCATCAGTTCGTCGGTTCTCGCATTCAAAACCACAGACAGCCCGTTATAAGGAATATTCCAAACGAGCTTTTTCCACCTAGACAATAGCAAATCTTCGCTCATTTTAATCGGAATGTGAGCGCGTTTAAAATCCCTAGCAATATGGTGCAATCTATCAGTAATACCGATGGCTTTGTAGTCTTTGGCATATTCGCCTAGCGTGATCGTACCGTAATCTAGGTGGCAGATATGACCGGGGCTGACTTTATAAGAACAGAGAAAGCACAGCCCGCCCACCACTCGTTCTGCACCGACAATTTTAGCTACTTCCGGTTCGGTATTCAGTCCGTTTTGCAATACTAAAACCGCGCCGTTATCCTTTAATAGAGGAGGCAAAAGTTTTGGCAACAAGTGATTTTGAGTTGTTTTCAACGCGACAATTACTACGTCGCACTTAGGCATTTTGTGCGCGTCGCGGTAGGCGCGGACTTGCGGGAGGGTGAAGTCGCCTTCGGGAGACTCGACAATCAAACCATGTTTTTTGACGCGCTCGTAATCGCTCCGCAGCAAAAAATTGACTTCTAAACCAGCTTTTTGCAGTCTAGCACCGTAGAATCCGCCTAAAGCTCCCGTGGGAAGAAGGAAGAAGGAAGAAGGAAGAAGGAAGAAGGAAGAAGGAAGAAGGAAGAAGGAAGAAGGAAGAAGGAAGAAGGAAGAAGGAAGAAGGAAGAAGTCATTAGTCAGTAGCGCGAGCGTCCCCGCTCGCGAACGTTATCAGTCATTAGTCAGTAGCGCGAGCGTCCCCGCTCGCGAACGTTATCAGGAAGAGGGAAGTCGGAAGAAGGAAGAATGCTTCTTATAGAGCTGGTTTTTAAGTCATCTGTATTTACGTTTAATTAAGTGGAACTACTTAATATAAATAAGTCAGAAGAAATTTTAAACTAAACAGAAATTTGACTGTCATTCCCTGCTATTATTTAAATATTGAAGTTATCTAAAATCTCAACTCTCAAATTGCCTCATCCACTGCATTAAGTCTTCAGATAGCTGTTTTTTGGTTCTGCTAACTGCATCGATGCAGACGTGCTTAGTCAGAGCTTTAGCCCAGCTTCTGCCTGCAACTTCCCCTGAAAATACTTGATAGGCAATTTCAAATTCATCGCCTGCAACTTGTGTGGGCGTCAATTGAATCGTCAGCCGATCGCCCGCAAATAGTGGACGATAAAAATCTACACTAGCATGAATTATCGGAAATGCAACCTCTCGATCGCCAAAAAATGCTCTGAGATTGACTCCTGATGCTGCTAGAGATGCCTCGTAAGCTTCGTGGCACATCGCCAAAACGTTTGCAAAGTAAACGACTCCAGCAGCATCGGTATCTTGAAAGCGCACAGTGCGGGTGTAAGTAAAAGGCATTTGAGGTAGTCGCGGGCGATCGCAAATTAAAGCTGAATTTTACCAGAAAGAATTGGTTGAAAGCCAGAACCCTTTGAGGGAGAAGTTAAGATCGGGCTATTCATTACTCCAATACTCAGGCTTCTAGATAGAGGTCGCTCTCCAACTGTCAACTGTCAACTGTCAACTGTCAACTGTTGAACAACCATCATATCGGTAAACCAGCACTTTTGCAGCAGCGATCGCCTAACTAAGCAGGCGCTAATTTTTGATCTTCTCAAACTCACCCTCCTCACTCCTGCCCCTGCCCCTGCTTTCTTAACCTTTGTTTTTAATCAACATCACGTCTATAATCTTGAGGGCAATTTCTTCGGAAAGATCCAATGCACAGTAAAGATCGTTCAAAAGTTGTTCTTCTTCTTCTGAAACCTCGCCATCTGCTAAAGCAATATCAGTTGTCACAGCAAAAACTGTTTCTTTAAGTTCGTCGGGAAGTGTTGCCAAAGCCGCATTAAACAGTACCTGAACTCCTTGCCGTTGCAGAATGTTCAGCAGCCGATCGAGCATTTTTCGCATCACATCATCTGGATAGCTGCGGAAAAGTTGCATCCGAGATAGTGTCATGCTAATCGCTTTACTTTCGCTGTCATTGATGTAACCGTCGGCTGCTACGGCAATTAGCGCGATCGCCGCAAATGCTTCGGCAGGCCCTAACGTGACATCAGTTTGTTGGCGAGTCTGCGATACTTTGTCAAATAAACCCATAATACTTTCCTCATTCTTTAGTAGTGGATTCACGGAGTCCCTATGGGCTCTGGCTTTGGAAGCTTCCTTGGCTGGGGATTTCAACAATTATATCAAATCTGCTGAATTATTTATTATTACTAAAATTATGAAAAAATTAAGATTTTTAATTTTTTCCTTCGGCGCTGTAAGGGCGGGTGACAGTTGACAGTTGACAGTTGACAGTTGACAGTTGTCAGTTGACGGTTGACGGTTGACAGTTGACAGTTGACAGTTGAGCGACTAATGACTAATAACGTTCGCGAGCGGGGACGCTCGCGCTAATGACTCAATGATATCGTTTCCGGTTGCATCGGTATTGTTTAAACAGTCAACAGTTAACAGTCAACATCACCTGACGGTGCAACCGGAATAGATATGAATCGTCTGATTTTAATTTCTCCATAAAAGGGAGAGGCTTTAAACCAATTTTTTCTGGTAAAACTCGCTCTAAGGGCGCAGACAATCTACTTGTCAAACAAAGCTAAATCAGCTTTCAGAAAATCAACAAACTGCCGCGCAGTCCTTCCAGAGCGCCCGTTGCGGCGAGTTGCCCATTCCTTAGCGCGGTGTTCCAAATCCTCAACAGCGAGCTTGATGCCAGCTCGTTCGGCGAGATGTCGGACAATTGTTAAATAAGTGTTTTGATCCGCAGGTTCAAAAGTTAAAGTCAAGCCAAAGCGATCGCTAAATGAGAGTTTTTCCTGCACGGTATCCCAAGCGTGAACTTCATCACCGTCGCGAGGGCGAGGCCTGTCATCAAAAAACTCTCGAATTAAATGCCTGCGATTAGATGTGGCGTAAACAACTACATTTTGAGGCCGGGCGGTGACATTTCCTTCTAAAACAACTTTCAAGGATTTAAAAGCATCATCATCTTCCTCAAATGAAAGGTCGTCTACAAAAATAATAAACTTTTGAGGAACTCCCCGCAACTTCTCCACAATTAGCGCTAAATCTTGCAAATCCGATTTAGATACTTCAATCAATCGCAAATTGCGAGATCCAAATTCATTTAACAGCGACTTCACCAACGAAGACTTACCCGAGCCGCGACTTCCGTACAGCAAGACGTGCAAAGCCGGATAACCAGCCAGCAAAAACTCTGTATTTTTCACCAGAGCATCCCGCTGCCAATCGCAGCAAACCAACTCTTTCAAATTTATGCGATCGGGATGTGGAATACTCGCTAACTGCCCGGACTTCCACCCAAAAGCACGATACTCTGCAAACAAACCCGTGCCAAACTGTCGGTAATATTCTGCCAAGGATTCCGCAGCGCTAGACCATTTTTCTAGTTTTCCGTGCAGTGGCTTTTCGGCGTTTTCTGGTGCAGTTTCGCAATTCCAAATTGGAGGAACTGAGTCAAGTTGACCCGCTACTCGCACCCACTTACTCAACTGCTCGCTGGTGCAGTCATAAATATTTTGCAGCACTTGTAAATCATGTCTGGCTGCTTCGACTAAAGCGGGCGACAAACTCGCAAAATCTGTTTGCTGAGCTTGGCGAGAAAATGGATTTTCGTCTTTGAGAATTTGCAAAATCAGGGAATCTTTCCAGCTCAAATTTTGAGCAGCTTGAATTTTGAACCAGTTACCGTAAGCTACCTGACACTCTACACCGCTGAGTTCGCTGTGGTGGAGAGCTTGCAGCAAGTCGAGAAAAGCTTGACCTGCGCGGGTTTGGAGAACTGATTGATATAGCAACAGGGATGCTGCTTGGCGTTGGAGGTAACGGATTTGGGCGATCGCACTAGAAGTTAGGGCTGACATAATGCCAATTGTATAACAGTTAGATATCTGGACTGGGTTTAATAAATTTTCTAACAATTTGTGACCGGAATTGCAGGTCTCGCTGTATAAATTGAGATGCAAAGAGTGAAAATTGGGGAATTAAAAATGAATTTAGGTACAGCAGCGGCGATCGGCTACGGCGTTTTGACACTAATTGGCGGCATCATGGGTTACATCAAAGCCAAAAGCCAAGCCTCGCTCATTTCCGGCCTCGTTAGCGGTTCGCTGCTAATTTTTGCCGGCACCGCACAACTCATGGGACAAACTTGGGGTTTAACATTAGCAGCAGCAATTTCCGCTGTTTTAGTAGTAGTTTTTATTGTACGGCTGGTCAAAACTCGCAAGTTTATGCCCGCTGGGATGCTGATTTTGGCTAGTTTGGCGTCTTTGGGTGCGATCGTTTACGAACTCAGCGGTCAATCGATGTTAGGTTTTTGATTTGAGATGTTAGATTTTAGAGTTTAGATCTGAGATTTTAGATTAACTCCACAGCATTTACTGGGAGATTGAACTCAAGTCTAAACTTTTTTAGGTCTATGACTTAATTGGGTGGCTTGTATCTATCTTTGCGTGGATTCAGCAGACATTAGTCATTAGTTACATCCTTCCGTTTGCATCGGAATAATAATTGTCCGAGAGCAGTGCGAGCGTCCCCGCTCGCCTCCTCCATAGCGATCGCGAAGCTCGACACCGTACTCTCCTAGCGATCGGGAAACTCGCACTATAGAACCCATTTGACATCTTTAAGTTTTTCGGTTGGGTGACGAGAAATATAGAGAGAAACCCGTTGCTGAGATTTACGCTCATGTCGAGAAACCGGGTTTCTACGAGTTTTTGGGTTGGATGACGAGAAATATAGAGAGAAACCCGGTTTCTCAGATTTACGCAAAATAGATCAGATCTCAAATGGGTTCTATAGTTAAAACACCAATTACCAATTACCAATTACCAATTACCAATTACCAATGCCCAATGCCCAATGCCCAATGCCCAATGCCCCATGCCCAATGCCCCATGCCCAATGCCCCATGCCCCATGCCCCATGCCCCATGCCCCATGACTAATGACTAATGACTGATTCAATATACTGCTCGACTTCCCTGAGTTGCTGCCGCTGGTATTCAATCCAATCCTTTTCCGCCGCGCGCTGTTGGGCTGTCTCTAGTTGGTACCGCGCCTGCTTCTCTAAAAAATTATTGTAGAACATAATCGCTTTTTCAACTGTTTGAATTCCCAGTTTCATGCGCTCCTCAAAAATTGCTAAAATTAAATCATCCAGGATTGAGCTAATCACTTTACAAGACTCTTCAAAATCGCTCAAGCTGATTCCCATTTTACTTTTATGAACCAGAGTTTCTACAGGATCTCTCAGAGTTTCTTTAAAAGTCTTCATATAAGACTCCGGCAAATATCTCAGAGGTTCCGTAAACTTCGATACAATCTCGCCGCCTATTGATTGCAGTCGCTCTCTAAATTTCGATTGACTCTTGAAATCGAAGCATTCTATACAATATTCAACTTTTTCTATATCAATAGATTGTAATTCTTTAAAGATAGAATTGAGTTCATTCTCCACAATTAAAATTACTCGTTCGCCTTGGTAGTCTACTTCATTTCGCAATTCTTTGTACAAATTATCTTTGTCATAAAAACCGATAGAATCTTTTTTAAACACTTGCTGGTTTTGATCCCACAAAAACCACTTATTTTTTAACTTTGTAGCTTTGTCGCTCCACGATTTGCGAACTTTAACAATAGCATCATATTTGCCTTGTTTTCCCAAACTGCGAATTCTCACGTCGCATCCGCTTAGTTCGCCAATTTGCTCCCAGACATCAACAGCAGATGCTTTAGCAATTCTCGGCTTGCTATTCCAGACATCCTCAGCCTGAGATACATCTTTGAAACATACGTGAGCTAACGCCTTGAGTCTGAGGGCTGATTGCTTGATTTCCTGAATACAAGGTTCCACGTCTAGACTGAGGTGGGTAGCTGACTGTTTAATCTCCACGGATTGATATTCATCTGCGAGCAATCGATCGCTAAACTGGGTAATAGCCTGGAATACCTTGAGATACTCATTCATTTCGTTTCATCCCTCCTTTCCCTAAATAGCATACAATACAGAACATCTCCCTTTTGGAATGCAAACTGAGTCAGACCATTTTAGATTTTAGATTTTAGATTTTAGAATTGGGAATGGGAATGACTGATAACTATCAGGGTTTGGAGCGCGGGCCTACAGTTGCATTCTTGTTTTAAACTGGTGTCACAACATGGATTATGTATTCACCCCTACAACTCAGGTTAGGCTCAATACTGGCAACCTCGTACAGCCTGCCACCACAACTGGAAAATTGCTCCCCGCAGCTAGAGATCCGGTGACAGGGGAGTTTGTGGAGATTGCCAAAATATTTTATCAATCAACAACAACAACTCTATGCGATCGCGGAGTTCTAGGATTGCTCTCACACTTAGGCGGAGGCGGGCCCGTACAGCCGCTGATAGCTCCCGTGTACGTGACAGTCGCGCCCTTGCAGCTTGCTCAAAGTCACCAGGGGTTTCAGAAAATATACAGAATGCTTAACTGTCTCAAAATTAATTTGGCAGTGATGCAAGCGACTGCTGCCGTCATTGGTATTGGGGCTGTATCGAGTACAGTTTTGTCAGCAGTAAACCTCGAACAAGTATTAAAAATCAGAGATGAGGCAAAACACCAGAAGCTCAAAATTAAAGACGGGTTTATCGATCTCAGGCATATCCTCAAAGATAAGGGAGTAGAGGTAATTCAGCAGATTTTTAAGGTGGCTCATGACTCTAATTTTCAAAGGCACCGCCAGCAACTGGTTAACGGTTACGATATTTTTTCTAAAGCTATTAAACGCTGCCAGTCAGCCCTGACAGTGCCGGATCTCAAGCTGCGGAATTCGGAGATTAATAACGGGCGAGATATGCTGTTTGAGGCTTTAAAAATTTACGATCGTCCCGGTTTGTTGGAGGGGCTGTGTTCTGCCGGAAAGCTCCGGCAAATGGAATGTGTTTGGGCGATCGAGCTGGCGCTGGGCATTACGTTTCAGTTGCAGCGGGCTTACGATATAGTCAGCGATCGCCTGCTCAAACTTCAATCAAAAATTCGTCACGATCTTCTCACTGTTGTTAAAGGATGTCAATCGGAATCTGAACTAGATTTTTTATTTCCAGAAGTTACCAGGATTCTCGGTCACGATCTAAGTGTAATAGAATTTTGGCAAAACGAGGTAGATTGGATGCAAACTTTGTCTCCCAAAGAGCAGCACCAGTTAGCTAGTTTAGATAAACTCAGCGGCGACCATCATATAAAAAGCAGCATCCACACGACATTCGCGGTATTAACTGCGGAACCTTCACTTTATCAAAGTTTAAAGCAAAAGTCTCACTTTCTATCCTTGCGCGACCAGCTAGCCTTCGCCCTGAAGCCGGAACTGCGCGGGGGATACGAGTTTTATGTGTGCCAGCAGGCGATCGCAACTGGCTATCCAGCTTTAGCGGTCTCGAACTGGCAAGAAATATCCGATTTAACTGTGGCTAACCTCTACTACTTTTTCCAAAGTCGAGAGGATTTAAGTGAAATTTATCCCACTGAGGACACAATAGAAACTCCTGCTTGGCACTTTCCCAAATCCTTAGAAAAAGAGTTAAACTACTGCAATTAATTGAAAGCGCAACTACGTACCTAATTTGTCTGACGACAATAAAACCGCTCTGCTTAGTCGATATTGTAGGGTGCGTCAGCGAGTAGCCTAATTTTCAGGTGAGGAACCAGAATTGGCTGACGCACCCTACTACAAATCAGACTATAAACCGCAGATGTCAAACAGATAAACACAGATAAACGCAGATAATTTCAGGGTGTTTTCCGATTTTTGCAATTCAAGTCTATTATCTCAGCCACAACTTAATAGTATTGTCTTTAGAGCCGCTAGCAATAGTTTTGCCATCGGGACTAAAAGTCACTACATAAACCTCATCGGTATGTCCCGTCAAAGTATTCAGCAATTCTCCGGTATCAAAGTCCCAAATTTTAATGGTTTTATCCTTGCTGCCGCTGGCGATAAATTTCCCGTCCGGGCTGATAGCAACCGAAACAATATCGTCAGAATGTCCCTTGATCGAGCGAATTAAATCTCCACTTTCGAGATTCCAGATTTTAATGCTTTCATCGTAGGAGCCGCTAACAATTGTCTTTCCGTCCGGGCTAACTGCCACAGACCTCACCGCGTCGCCGTGTCCTTCAATAGTTTTGAGCAACCTCCCTGTTGCTACATCGACAATTGTGATTTTTTTATCCTTAGAAGCGCTAACTAAATTTTTGCCATCGGGAGTGAAAGCAACAGAATAAACAAAATCTGTGTGATCTGGTAAATTCTGGAGCAAATTGCCCGTTGTGGCATCGGAAATTTTGGTGGTTTTGTCTCCGCTGGCGCTAGCAACGAGCTGTCCGTCGGGGCTGATAGCGACTGACCAAACAGAGGCACTATGATCGAGACTGCGAGTAGCTTGACCTGTTTTTAAATCCCACAACATGACTCTCCAAAAACCTGTTCCTGTGGCTAGTTTCGTACCTTTTGCATCGAAAGCAACCGACCAAACGGTGGATGAATCTCCTGGGAAAGTGCGGATCGATTTGCCTGTGGCTAAATCCCAAATTTGGATGGTTTTGTCTTTGGAACCGCTGGCTAACATTAAGCCGTCTGGACTAAAAGCAACAGATCCAACTGCATCTGAATGCTGGGCGAAGTTTTTGACTTTGGCGTTTTTCCATTGGAGACCTGCTTGGCACTTTTGTTGTAAGTTTTGGGCGGAGGTATAGGTGCTGGAAGTTTTGGCAATTGTTGGGATTTGGCTGATGCAGCCTTCATAATTGCTTTCTTGATAAAAAGCTTCGATTTGATTGAATTGTTGGGTTTCTTGCTGCACTTGCTGCTGTCTTTCTTGCCATTTGAGGTATCCGTAAATTCCGCCGATCGCAGTTAAGAGGGCTGCAATCGTTGCTCCGGCGATATAAGGATTGATTTTGCGAGGTTCTTTGGGGACAATTGCTGAGGCGCTGGTGCTGTCTGGGGCGATGGATAAACTCCCTTTTCCGTTCAAATTTACCTCTGGGGATGCCGCCGGAATTGCCTGCACTCCCAGTGGAAGAGTGCTGCTGGCTGGGGGCACAATGGCGTTGGGGTTGCGGTGTCCTTCCAACACGATCGCGATCGCCTTGTACAATTTACCGAATAAAGATTTAGGAACGACTAATTCTTCGATTCTGGCCGCATCTTCGTCGGTAAGCCCTAAAACTTGCTGCAACCGTTTTAATTCCTCGCGAGTGTTTGCAGAAAAAGGATATTCTTGCTGCATGGTTTCTTGCAGCGATTGTTCGTAGCGTTCGCCTTTTTCCCTGTATTTGCGGTAAGGGTTCAATACCTCATCTTCGATCGCCTCTGCTTCTTCTGGTTGCAATTCCAAACTGACGCGCAATTCTTCTAATATTCTGCGACCGACGACTGTAATGTCACCGCGACTGCTGCTGCGCCGATCGACTTCTTCGCGATAGATTGTGAGTTTGGGTACCCGCGTGCGCGATCGATCGCCAATTTTCCGCAAATCGGCCAAAGCCTCCGCCGCCGACTGGTAGCGCTCCCGAAAATCGTAGCGCACCATATTGTCCAAAACATCGGCCAGCGCTTGGGAGCAGGAGGTTAAATGGCGCCAAACAATTTCGCCTCGATTAGAATTTTTCAAATCCCGCAGTTTCGGCAAATCGTAAGCCGGCAAACCCGTCATAGCTTGGATGCCAATCATTCCCAAGGCGTAGATATCGCTGTTGAGTTGCGGGTTGTATTGAAATTGCTCGATCGGCATATATTCCAGCGTCCCAATCCGCACAGTTACCGGTGCTTGTCTTTGAGCGATGTGAATTTCTTTCACCGAGCCAAAGTCAATCAAAACTAACTTGTTGTCTGCATAGCGACGGATTAAATTTGCTGGTTTAATATCTCGGTGAATTACTCCCTGTCCGTGTACAAACACTAAAATTTCTAATAGTTCCTTCAACAAAGGAATAATTTTTTCTTCGGGAACCGGCTTTCCCGGTACAATCTCTGTGGATAGCGAGTGACCGGCAATAAAGGATTCTACTAAGAAAAATTCTTCATTTTCTTCAAAATAAGCGAATAGCTGAGGGATTTGGTCGTGTTGACCGAGCTTTTCTAGAACTTCTGCTTCTTTTTGGAAAAGACGGCGCGTAGTATTAATTAATTTGGGCTCGCTGGTACCGGGACGCAGGTGCTTGACAAAGCACTGCGGTTCACCGGGGCGACGAGTATCTTTGGCCAGATAGGTTTGCCCAAATTCTCCTGTTTCTATGACTTCAATGACTTGATAGCGTCCATCTAAAAGTTGGCTCACCATGATAATAACGCAGCCTTTTTTTGGTTGATTTTCGCAAGAAACAGTTTCACAGCAGGCAGTTTTTAGTTGTAACTAGGTCAGTCGATTTGAGATTTAAATTGCTATTTTGTGGCGGGTTCGATGCCCACCAGAGAAGCATTTAACTGTATTTCTCTACAACGATTTGCCGAATTCTCAATTGACTGATATAGCGATTGTCAATCAAGGGAGGTACTCGCCAGCCAATCACTCATTACCCATCACCCATCACTCACGATCGATCGCATATTACCCATTACCAATCCGTACCTCACTCACCTGACGATGGGTGCATCTGTGCGATCGCATTTGTAGTGGGATCTTAAGAACTCGCGTACTATACATAGCACGCGAGAGGGGACAGCACTGTATAAAAATGCTTTTTGCAAAAATGAGATGTTCCCTCTGACAATTGCCATACTTTATTTTTTCAACATCTGCAAAGCTTGATATCCCAAAAAGAAAAAACCCAAAGCACCGAGTATCGCTATGGTATTCGCAAACACATCCACTGAAACAAATTCGCCCATTGCAAGATCCTCTGACAACTGATATCTATCCTCGGCTTTTCGGTCTCAGACTGGGTGAGGGGTCTTGCCCCTTGCTGCGGTAGAGCCGAAAGATGCTCACAAATTATAGCAAAGGAGATGCTGAAAATAACTTTTTGGGCGATCGACTAGCTTTTTGTTTTAATATTTTTTAATATTTAAGGACACAAATTGTGCACGTAAATTTTGAGGTCAGTTCGCTTTGATATTGTTAACCCTGGTAATTTTTTCTCTCATAGTCAGTAGAGCTTACACCAAGAATTTGCGCCAATCGGTCAAAAATGCGCCTCGCACCAACGGCAGTGTGGCTCAGCAGTTATTTCCGTCGGCGGGTGACTTCCCCAAAATTTCGGTAATCGTACCAGCATACAACGAAGCCGAGAATATTCGGGATTGCGCGATCGCCATTTTGGAGAGTACAGCCCTGTCTGCTGACAAGCTAGAGGTTTTGATTGTAGACGATCGATCGACAGACGACACGAAGGCGATCGCCCAAACTCTGCAACAACAGCCGGGCGACCCCCGCCTCAAAATATTAGCAGGTGAGGCGCGACCGGAAAACCAATATTGGGCGGGCAAAAACTGGGCCTGCGCCCAAGCTGTTCGGGAAGCAACCGGAGAATTCCTATTATTTATCGATGCCGACGTGCGGCTGAAACCGGGGGCGATTGAAACCGCTATCGCCACAGCCGAAACCGAGAAAATAGACCTGCTAACCTGTATGCCAGCGCTGGTTTGTGGGTGTTTTTCCGAGTGGTTGGTGCAGCCTTTAATGTTCAATAACCTAGCTGTTTGCTTCGATTTTACAGCCGTTAATGATGCTACAAAAACAGACAGTGCCTTTGCGGGTGGCCCATTTATGCTGTTTAGGCGATCGGCTTACGAAAAAATCGGCGGACA
Source organism: Microcoleus sp. PH2017_09_SFU_O_A (assembly GCF_020738625.1). Classification (NCBI taxonomy): domain Bacteria; kingdom Bacillati; phylum Cyanobacteriota; class Cyanophyceae; order Oscillatoriales; family Microcoleaceae; genus Microcoleus; species Microcoleus sp. PH2017_09_SFU_O_A. The sequence continues at coordinate 4,728 of NZ_JAEQCF010000089.1, read as the reverse complement.
CGAAGCAGTTGCCGGCGAAATTGTCGAAGATGTGGAATTAGCTAGACGCATCAAGCGTGCGAGTTTAAAGCTCGGACTTTATTCCGGGTCAAATTTGGCATCCGTGCGGATGTATCGGTCTTGGAGCGCATTGTGGGAAGGCTGGACAAAGAATCTGTATCTCGGCGCTAACCGCAGTTGGGGTTCGATGTTTTATATGGCAGCAATTATGTTCTTTCTTTATCCGATGCCGTGGTTGGCATTAGCTATTTTGCTGGCTAACGGCGAAATTGCCAACATAATTAACAATCACCAATTAGAAATTAGCAATTACCATTTGCCGATTACGTTGTTAACTATCTGTTTATCTGCGATCGTAATTGGGTACCATTACACTTTGCGCCGTTTGGGTGCCGAAATTTCTGAGTGTCCGACGAAATACTGGTGGTTGGGAGGTTTGGGAGGGACGTTAATTGCGGCAATTGCGATCGGATCTGCGATCAAAACCGAAACAGGTTGGGGATGGACTTGGCGCGGGAGAGCTTTGCAAATCAAGACTTAATAGAAATTGTAGCGATCGTATTTCGAGATATCTCGGGGCGATCGCTTTTTTGAAGAATTGGGTAACAACTTAGATTTTGATAAATTACTAGAAAGTAGATTACAATCAAAGCAATCACCCCTGTCAAGGTGACTGCCGAGCCTAGTCGAAAAGCCTTGCTGTAGAAAGATGACGGTGACTTGAGTCAGCAATCAAAGGTAGTTTCTTCTTTTTGGGGGAGCGTGGCTGCTTAAGGAAAGACTTCAAATTCACTCGCTGGGCAAAATCCAACAGAAAATCATATAATTGAGACAATGAGCAACCTTGAATACGCGCCCAATTATCAGGCGAGCATAGCGATCGTCATACCCCGATAAATCCCAGGGCTGTTTCATTACTTGTCTGAGTCAGGTTATTTATAATTTTTTGTATAGGAATTAAAAAAATGATTTATGAGTACCCCCAAGGCATACCCGAGCAGTATGCAGGCATCGTAGAGGAACTGTGGAATCAGGCTCAAGAAGTTCGATCGACCCATATTCAAAGACCCCGTTCTGGTAATGCTGCTGCTGCCAAACTACAACTAGATACTGGTGCAGTTTATAATAAAGAAGCTACCAGCAAGCAACATCCTCTAAATATTCCTGGTGAAGACGATGGGCCAAAGTGTTTTTTTGAGCCAAGGATTGACAGAGCAATTGACAGAGCGGGAGAAAATTACAACGAGAAGCACGCTGAGCACAAGCTCTTCAATGCAATTGCAGAAGACTTGGAAACAAATAATGTGTCTTTGGAGGTAGAAGGGACACTCTACCTCTACACTGAAAGAAATATGTGTTCTGGCTGCTATATGAATTTGCAAGACTTTAAGGAGAGGTTCCCCAATATTAAAGTGATTATTTTCTACGAACATCCATATCCGTAGAAATAGAGAATAGAAAACCAGTAGAGCCTGCCAGGGCTTTACTGGCTTCTATATCTGAGGTAAAATAGAGGTCATATAAAGCGTAAAATTAGCTGGCTCCTGATTGACGATTAAGGAAAATATATATTGAGGGAAGATCGATGATTAAGTTTGAGATAGGTCATTACACCAATTTTAAGTTGCCCAACAATTTAGATATTCCAGAGCAATTGCAGCAAACTCTTCAAATGGTCTGGGACAGAAAGTATCGGGATTTGTACGAAAGAGGTGGAAAGTACAATGTAGAAGAAGCTTTTGTGGAAGTATTGCAAGCATTTGGAATGCCGAATGATAAAGTATCCCATCAGCGATATGTGTACATGGCTTATGGAATAGCATTAGCAGCTAAACCGACCATTAAACATTACTTTCCTGAAGAACACAAGGCTGATATCGTTCAAGCAATTGTATCGTGTTGGCTAAAGGATGGTGGTGAAATCCCAGAAACTTGGGCAGATACCTTGTTTCCTCATATCGACAAAATTGGAAAATATCAAGCTGCTGATGAAGCTTATAATATCTTCTACGGGTTGCTGCAAACACTCAACACCGAAACAGCTTATAATGCCATCTTGGATATTTTGTATGATGCAATTACCGGTGATGCCATTTCTGGCTTTGCTGCGGCCCAACGAGATATGTTTAATTGGTGGCTGATCGAAGTAATTCCTGCTGCCTATTGTTTAAATTTGCCATCTACTTTATATTCGGGAAAATGGGAATTTCCGCCCCTGAGTCAGTGTGCGTAATTGCGATGAGGCAATCAATAGTATTCTGTTTTTACCTTTGGGCGTAGACAAAAACAGGTACCCGTTTGTAAGCAGGCGTGCCCGATCGCTTTTCAATCTCCGGGTGAAAAATCACATTAACTTCAGGATAAAACATCAAAGCAGCACCCTCACGAACCGCCCCGTAAATCACCTCAACATTTTCCATTTTCCCCACATTTCCCTGCACAGTAACCCGCTGATGTTCTTGCATACCAGCACTTTCTGCATCCGCGCGATTCATCAAAATGCAGTTGCGGTGCGGCATTCCCCGGTACTTGTCATCATTTTTGTAAACCACAGTATTGTGCTGAGAATAACTGCGTCCCGTCATCAATGCCACAACTAAACCCCGCACCGATTTCGATGCACCAAAATCCTTTATTTCGGGTAATTTTAGCACTGGTAAAGGCGTGACAAACATCTTGGCTTTGCCAGAATCAGTGGGAAATTTGGGTTCGGTAAAAATCCGCCCGCTGATGGTAAATTCCTCTTTAGTTTCATCAATTGTTGCGATTTTTTCATAGCCGGGAATGGTTTGAGCAATCAATTGCCGCACGTACTTGGTATCTTGAAGCTGGCGCCAGTCTACCGGATAAGTGCCGTGAATTCTGGCAGCCAATTCTGTCAAGAAATGCACTTCAGAAATCAAATCAGCATCTTTGAGATGAGTTTCACCTTCATCATTGAAGCGCACAAAATTATTACCCGATTCTACCGTTGTCTTGTGGGGATTTTCAAAGCGATTCAGCACCGGCAGAACAATTGTATTGTGCTTTGCTAATCCGCTAAAATGTCCTAAGTTTGGTTTGGTGGCGAGGTAAATAATGGTTTCAATCTTGCCTAAAGCGCGTTTGGCTTCAGTTAAATCTGGGTTGGCGCCGTACAAGTTGCCGCCCAAACAGATTAGCGTATCGACTTTGCCTGCATCTGCTGCTTCAATGAGCGATCGAGTTTCATAACCCTTAACACGGCTCAGGGGACGCCCCAACAGCTTTTCGAGAGCGGCTTGAACTTCTTTTTTCAGCTTCACAGTCACGCCCATAGAGCCGAATCCTTGGACGTTTGAGTGTCCTCTCACCGGCAATAATCCCGCCCCGACTTTGCCGACATTTCCCGTCATCAAAGCTGTATTGGCGATGCTGAAAATATTATCTACGGCATTCTGTTGTTGAGTAATTCCCATCGCCCAACCGAAGACAACTCGCTTGGAATTGCCGATTATTTTGGCTGCTGCCTCAATTTCTGGTTGAGAAACTCCGCAGGTTTGAGTAATAGTTTTCCAGTCGGTTTCACGGGCGTGTTGCACTACTGCTTCCCAGTTTTCTGTATAAGATTGCAAATATTCTTCATCGAGCAATCCTTGTTCAATTACAGCTTTTTGAATCCCGACAAATAGGGCTGTATCACTGCCGGGAATTGGCTGCAAGTAGAGCGACGAAATCTCGGAACCTGGGACGAGAGATTTGAGGGGAAATGCTGGAGAAGCAAACTTGACTAAACCGATTTCCATCACTGGATTGATGACAATTATTTTACCGCCTTGTTCGCGGATTTTAATTAATTCGTTCATCAATCGGGGATGGTTGTAGGAAGAATTGCTACCCGCGAGTACGACGCAATCTGCTTGCTTTAAGTTTTCTAAACTGACTATGGAGGTGCCGGTGCTAAACATTTCCTTTAACCCGGTGGTCGAGGGAGCGTGGCACAAATCTGAACAATCTGCTAAGTTGTTAGAGCCGATCGCCCTCATCAACAATTGCAGCAGAAAAGCCGCCTCGTTGGAAGAGCGACCCGAACTATAAGAAGCTACTCGTTCCGGGCTTTTACGAAATCCAGCCTCGGCAATTTCATAGACTTCTTGCCATGAAATGCGATCGTAATGAGATGCACCAGCCCGCAAAATCATCGGAAAACTCAACCTTCCCAGTCTATCTGCTTCCCTGGAAGTTAATGGTTGGAGTTCTGCAATACTGTGCTGTTGAAAATAGTTAGTCGAGATAGCAGGTTTAATTTCAGCCGAAATTGCTTCAACACTTTTCATACACCGCTGAAGTTTTTCGCCATCTTCATTCGTAAACCCTCCTTTCTGCCCGCCAGTGCCCCAAGCACAGGACAAACAAGCACTTTTGTGCAGCAAAGTTTGCCAAAGTTTCGGGCCTTCCGGCGACAAAGTATGCTTTGCCCAATATTCAATTATGGGCAAACCGCCGCCGATGTCTGGCGTTTCGTCATTTTTGTCGCTAAATGGCGGAACGGGTTGGATATTTTGGGAGTTGGTGTCCATACGGTTTATTTTTTGTTTGAATTGCGAATTGATGTACAGTTAAGTTTATTACTATAATTTACCGCAAATTTACAGCCCATAAATTAGTCAATAGATAGATTTCTTAAAGGTACGTTGTTGCGCTTGAGCGCTCTTTGCTATAAATAGTAGTTCCGAATTAATTGTACGAGATTTTGCTAGATAGATTTCT
>NZ_JAEQCF010000010.1:0-62375 GCF_020738625.1 Microcoleus sp. PH2017_09_SFU_O_A | reverse complement strand
GTTATCCAAAAGTGAATAATGCTGAATATTCTGCTAGTTTAACACATTATTCAGATAATTGCAGCAAAATTCAGTAAATCAATCAACAGGAGAATGCTCTATTTGTACAGCTTGTCCGTTAATTGTGGCTGACGTTCGACTGCGGTGTACAGTGCAGCCTCGAAGATATCGGTTGCATCCTCCCAGGTATAATGTATCACCGTGTCCAAAGCAGTCTCAGACATGGCCCGCCATTCGGCATCTGACAACTGACAAATCTGCTCGATCGCTTTTGCCATATCCTCTGGGTCTTCTGGTTTCACAAGTATTCCACCCCCGCCAGCGAGGAGTTCCGGAGCCGCGCCAGCAGGAGTGCCGATCACTGGAGTGCCACAAGCCATCGCTTCTAAAATTGGCAAGCCGAAGCCTTCGGTTTGGCTGGCAAACAGCCAAGCATCGCATTTGCTGTAAAGTTCTTTGAGTTCGTCTTGACTAGGTATCTTGTAATACTCAATATTATGCTGCAACAAATCCGGAGGAGCAGTTTCGCCGGAACCAAAGGCAACTAAACGAAGATTAGGGATTCTTTTGGCCGCTAGATTGAAAGCTTCAATGGCAAGAGCACAGCCTTTCCAAGGAGCTATAGAATAGTACATCCCGACTGTGGGAACTGACTGCTTGCCCCGCGGCTGCCCCGATCGCGATCGGGGGTCGTAAAACTGTGTGGTGTCAACAGTGGGAGGCACGAGAGATACAGACAAATTACCAAATTCATCCCTAGCCTTGTCTTCCAGCCACTTAGCGACGGCAATTTTGTGCATCGGCAGCCGCCAAGTTGCATCTACTCGAGCTTTTGGTGTGTAGTCAAAAGCCTCGTAGTGTTGGAGAAAATATACTTTCGCTCCTTTGCTGGGGGAGAGTTTAGACACCCACTCGGCAGTTTCCCACCAAGTAGCCATGATAATATCGGCATCAGGTACGTCCCTGTCGGTAATTGGACGGTAGGTTTCGGTAACTCGACTTTCGACATCTATACGGTCAAAGTGAGACGGCCCTCTCGCCTGAGCGGGTTCCCAACCCTTACCTCTGACCACAGAGCGCAATTGTTGCATTAAAGTTGGTCGTTCGTGAGGTGTAGAGACGATACATATTGTGTGTCCTCGCTGTTGGAGAATTTGTGTGTAGATAGACAAAACCCTCATGCCACCTGTAAGAGCAAGGGTAGGAAGGACAAAAGTAATTCTCATAGTATAGGTAGATGTGAAAGATCAAAACTGGTCGATCGAGCTTCTCCATCCTAATCTATTTGCACTGACGAGTCTCTTTTTGGGTTTGGCGCAGGGTTTAGGTCAATGATCGAGGCGATCGTTACTTGATGTCGAGCCGGCCGTACTTTGTCGTCAGGGACTTTTGCCAATGACAAATCAGGAGATGTGTGAGGATTAGACAAGTCTAACCTTTAACAGCCTGAGCTTTCAAACATCCGTTGAACTCGGGTTGAGATTTTGGCCGGCAGTAACAGGAAACCAGTATTTGAGGTAGATGCGGTCAGAATTAGTGTCGAAACTGCTGGGTATAAAACAGGACACCGCCGATGTGAGTTTTACTAGAAGCACCCTACCAAACGATAATTGAGTTCCTACGCAGAATCCCGCGATCGCTGGCATCACTAGCGCAGAATTTCAAATTGCTGCTGTTAACATCAAAGCTTAACTTTTTCCGGCGCCGGTGGGAACCGCGCATGGTAATGGGCCCCGCACATAGTAGGGAGAACAGGAAACTATGTTAACTTCACGCTGTTGAGATTTCTCTACAGCAACTTTCAATCCTGCTTCAAAATGCTCCGTGGCATCTTTCCAAGAGTAATTGGTCACCTTAGCATAGGCGGCTTCCGACATGGCTTGCCACTGGGCATTCGACAAATGACACATAGATTCTATGGCTTTTGCCATTTCTTCGGGATCTTCTGGGCTTACAAGTATGCCAGTACCGCCGCTCAAAATTTCAGGAGCAGCGCCTGCTGTGGTACTGATGACGGGAGTGCGGCACGCCATCGCTTCGATAATTGGCAAGCCGAAGCCTTCAGAGCGACTCGCCAGCAGCCACGCATCGCATTTGCTGTAATAATCTTTGAGTTTGTCTTGGTCGGGTCTAATTACATACTCGGCATTGGCTGGTAGCGGCAATTCCGGGGATGGGGCCTCTGTACCGAAGGCAACCAGACGCAGGTTGGGAATTTTTTCAGCGGCTAGGGAAAAAGCTTTGAGTGCGATGTCGGTTCCTTTCCAGTAAATTGCAGAGTACATCATGCCAATGGTAGGAACCGATTGTTTGTGGCGAGGGCAGGCATAAAATTGCTTGGTGTCAACGCTCGGAGGAGCTGAGGAAACTTGGCGATCGCCATATTTAGTCCGAGCTAGGTCAACTAACCAGTCAGAGATCGTAATTTTGTGCATGGGTAGCTTCCAGGTTGCTTCGACTCTACCTTCAGGTAGATAGTCAAAAACTTCATGGTGCTGGATAAAATAAGCTTTAGCTCCTTTGCTCGGGGAGAGTTTTGCTACCCACTCGGCGGTTTCCCACCAGGTGGCAACTACTACGTCAGCGTCAGGCACATCTTTGTCTTCTATTGGGCGCGAGCGATCGATAATTTTGCTTTCTACACTGAGATTATCGAAAAATGATGGCTCATTTTCAGGTGTGGAAATCCAGCCCCTTCCCCGCAGCAGCGACTTGACTTGCTGGCGCAGACTCGCTTGCTGATGGGGTACAGAGATGACGAACACGGAGTGTCCTCGTTGTTTCAAGAGTTCTGCGAAAATAGATATTACTCGAATTCCACCAGTCAGACACAGAGTAGGAAGAACAAAGGTGATTTTCATGTTTAACTCCCGCTGAATAATCCGACTCGGTTTCGACGCTGCGATGAGCGCGCTTTGTGAGAGCCGACAGGAAAGAGGGGCGGGTGAATCTTAATTACCGCTTTCCCGGTGTGGGCATAGAATCAAACCTAGCGACTGTTCGCAACACCCCAGTATAGATCCACAATTTCGCTGTCATTCAATCTATAGTAATGATGGATTCGATTCACCAACAGTTCCCTGCGGGATATTTTTTCGGGTCTGCGAAAGTTACTTCTCAAGACAGATACGCGATCTAACATCAGCTTTTTTCGCCCCACACACGAAGCTCTACAACACTTCCTGCCTAACATAACATCATTTGCTGATCTTACCGACACAGAGTTACGGTTTACCGTAACTCTCCAAACTTTAGTGTTGGGGAAAGGTAGCCAGCGTAACAATATTCCGGAGATTGACAATCGCCGTCCGGAAAAATTTGTTATAAAATTCTATTAAATTAAATTATTAGTTATAAAATATTAATTCGCGATAGCTATCATCGCTAGAAATACTGATGCTTGACTGTGTGTTTTAAGTTACTATACGCTCTGTATCGCTTAAAAAATATATTATTTATTCTGAATTCAGAGATGTAATTTGCTCAAACACCTGCACGGACGCGAGCTGATTCTGAAAGGGAATCGCAGAAATCACAGTCATGGATAGGTTAATCAGGAAAAACTGGTTTTTTTTAACTATTGCTCGATCTTGTTGCCGTAAATGTCTTAAAAAACCGTTTGATGCGTCTGGACTGCTGAAAAAGGTAGGTTTGTCGATCGCTACAGAATATATAATTTGATTGGTATCAATTTAATTAACTGCCTGAGTTTTAAATTTTTTAATGGCAGGCGATCGCCTGAAAGTATCCCCAAAAGTGACTGCCACTTCTCCACCGAGTATGTAGCGTGCCCAACAGATGTCTAAGTAATTACCGTAAAATTCAAGTTCCCCCAATTACCTAACGATCGTGTAAATATCACAACAATTGTCATGGTGCAGTGATATAGATCGTGGCAACCTTGACTCTTAATTGGTAGCCGCAGCTTAGCGGTATGTATCAAGCGAGTTCGCTTACAAAAAAAATCCTGCTATGAAAAAATCATATTTCCTGAGTTGACGATTCCGAAGGACAATCGGTGTACTTTTGAGCGTTGTGGTGCCCAGGGTGGCAACGATATGGTTTGCCAGTTTTCACGCAGTAAAAATTATGCGATCGCCAGCGCAACAAAATCTCTAACTTTAAATAGATGTCTTCACACAAAGCATTTCTCGGTGGGAATACATGAACTTTCAATTGTTGTACAGCATCAGTCAAAATCCCAGCAGCGTCCAATACGGTTGAGTTAAGAGAGTCCCGCAGTCATAACGATTTGAAAAATAGACACTGAGATTGCTCTGGGGCGCGATCGCTGCGGACAAAAAGTGTTAGCCCAAGCGTATTGGGCTATAGTTTAATACGGTTCACTTAAGAAGATAATTGCTCAGCGCCCACCTGACTTAACCGAGAAATGTCATAGTCTCTGCGATTGCCGCGCTCGATCGCTCGCAATGACAAAAACGTTAAGTGAACCGTATTTGGCTATAGTTGCTAAAAAAGTGGCTAGTTAAAGAGGATTTGCCAAGCAATCATTGCGAGGGCTAAATCTGCGATCGCGTGGCTGATATAACTAGGCCACAGCGAACGGTAAGTTAGATAACAGTGCGACCAAATTATCCCGGCGGTGAAGACGGCGAATGAGCCTAAAATCACAGCGCGCCAGTCGCTGTAGGCTGCGATTACAAAAATGTGGTGGAGGGTGAAAAATAGTGAACTGAGAAATATGGCTGGTTTTCCTGGTATCAGAATCTGGCATTTGTTGCAGACAAACCACCGCCAAGTAAATTCTTCAATCAGCGAGTTAACTAGCACGAAATATGCTTCAACAATTAAGTAAATATTTTGGCTGTTGGTTCCCAATTGGCGAGCTTTTTCTTTGGCCGCTACAGGATCGATCCAGTGCTGGCCGAAAAGGCTGTAGATACCCACAATTACCGCAAACATGGCTATTCCCCAAATGGCTCCAGCCCGCAATTCTCGCCGCTTGGGGAGGGATAAATGCAGTTTTTGCCGATCGACTAAAACACACCAGGCGATCGGGAAAAGGAGCAACCAAAGTTGACACAAGGCTGATACTGTTTGTCCCCAGCTTCCGGGGGCAATATACAAGCCTGCTATTATACCAATACTCGCAGCGGGGACGAGCAGTGTGAGAGCTAAGAGTGCTGTTTTGCGATCGCCAATTTCCAGCATTTTTTACGCCACCTTTGAAAATTTGGATTGACATCAAAGGTAAAAGCTTGGCCGGTTCCCAGAGGTGATACCAGTTTTACAAAAATTTAACTTTAGCCAAACCTGAAATTCTGATGCCGTCAGTCATGCCCAATATAAAATATAAAATATAAAATAGTATGATTTTTGTGCCACTTATCAAAGTGGTGCGTCTTTGTGGCATCGGAAAATTGGTATAATGGCGATCGCACTTCCGATCCTAATCAGGAATTACTCTAAATTAACTCAGTTGTCGGCTTTTTGAAATCCGAGCGATCTTTCTATTTCGGGTTCAGCACCATTTTGCAGCCAATCAAGAGGTTTTTCTGCTATTTGGGCTGGATTTACCCATATAATATCTTTAAGCTCATCAACCTCTACTGCTACTTTAGCAAAACATTGTCTGACTTTGTTATCAAGTGAAATTACTGTGCGATCGGTAGCGATCGCAGCTTCCACCAACCGCAAATCTTTAACCATTATTTCCCGCTCTTTATCGCTTTCGGCAATCGATTCAACTTGAGACCACAAATTATCATCTACCGCGATATCGCAGGGGCATAGTTTCTTCTTTGCCACCATCCGGCGCAGCCATATACGAGCGGATTTTGATTGATGCTTGTTCCACTCATCTCTAATATCTGGAGTCATCACAACTCTGTGAGAAATATCCAACACAGCTTCGAGAAAATCGCGACAGTAAACGGATATTGGATAGGTAGCATCTTCTCCACCAGCAGCACGCGCAACTGAAGCATCAATTACCAGGCGTTTAGAAATTTTATCTGCCATGTTAATGCTTCCACAAAACAGCTTCGGCTGCATCCAAATAGCGGTTTTCTAGATGCAAAGAGACATCGCCAAAATCTTCCGGCCACTCTCCAAAAGCTCCTGTTTCATCTAGATCGGCACTGCTGACTTCTGTAACACCATCGTCGCGCCGTTTAAACCAGTGAAGTTTGACTAAATCAGGTAATATTTTACCCTCGGCAACTAACGATTGAACTGCTAAAAGCAGCAATTCACTGTGAGTTTCTAGAACTACTCGCACACCTCGATTTGCAGCATCAACTAATATCTCTGCTAAAGCAGCTTGAGCGCGAGGATGCAAGTGAATTTCCGGCTGTTCTAGGTAAACTAATTGTCCTGGTTCTGCTACAAGCAAGGCAACTAAAATAGGCAAAGTTTGCGATACCCCAAAGCCAACATCAGCAATACTAACCGTATCGATTGCACTCCCGCTGCGGGATAAACGACCTACCAGCAGTTCAATTTGTACGTCATTAATCTGTCTGGCTTCAACTTTCCAGTTGAGTCCCAGGAACTCTAAGGCTTGACCCAATTTTATCAGTCGATCGTCCTTGGTTTCTTGCCAGGAATTAACTATACTAGCAACATAATTTTCAAAAATTCCAGTAAATTCACTGCCAAATGCTGCGATATTATAGGTGCGTTCTGGATTGCCTCTCGATCCGGGAACATGAATTATCTGGCGAATATATTGTTGAAAGTTGATTGCCAAATGGGATGAATCAAAATGACTTTCACCAAGTCGTAAGTCTAAAAAACCTCGAACATTACTTACGCTCCATAGTGGCGGTTCTTCGTCAATATTGTCTAATAAAATATAGTAATTTTCCGCAAAGTTTTCTGGAAGAACCTCAATCACTTCTTGATGTCGCATTCCCGGATAAATAGTAATAATTTTATCATTGTCAGGAAAACAGTAAATTGCCTTGACAATTCTAATGCCAGGTTTTGGCTGCTTGCTGAAAACGTTTTTCAAAAAATTATCTCTCTCTAGATTAACCCTGACATAAAACTCATCGTTGTATTTTTCAGGTGACAGTTTAGACAATATCTGTTCTGCGGATGTAAACTTAACATTCGGCCCGTCAAGTTTCAAACCACCCGGATCGTAAGGGGCTTCTAGCGTTTGCTTCATCAGCAATAGCGGCTGCATAATGCTAGACTTACCAGAACTGTTGGCACCGGCTAAAATTGTCAGCGATCGCACTTCAATTTGGCACTCTTCATAAATAGACTTGTACCCGCATACTGCAATTTCACTAATTCCCGATACAGGCTCTTTGTTCTGTGTTGCAAAGGAAGTGGATTGAGTCATAATATTATGTTTGCATTGTCAGCTCTAAATACCATAATATTATAAGATAATCTTTAGTAGCTGTGTATTTTGGCCCAATGACGATCGCAATTGACTTTGGAACTAGCAACACCGTCGTCGCTCGCTGGAATCAGGCTCTCCAGCAGCCCGAAACTTTGAAATTACCGGGATTGTCGGCAATCTCGGTTCAAAATCCACCCCTAATTCCCAGTTTACTCTACGTTGAGGACGCTGCTCAAAATAAAGTCATCCTCGGTCAGCAAGTCCGCGACAAAGGCCTCGATCTGAGTGGAGATTCTCGGTTTTTTCGCAATTTTAAGCGGGGAATTGGCACTTTTGTGCAGGGTTTTGTGCCGGAACTTGACGGGCAAATTGTTGATTTTGAACGAGTCGGTGAGTGGTATTTGAGCCAAATTGTGAACTCAATTCGCGAATTGCCTTTGTCGGTAGATTCTTTGGTTTTTACTGTGCCGGTAGATAGTTTTGAAGCTTACCGCCATTGGTTGGGTAAAGTTTCTGAATCTCTGCAAGTGGAACAGGTGCGGATGTTGGATGAGCCTACGGCGGCTGCTTTGGGTTACGGTTTGGCCGATCGCGAAATTCTATTAGTGATTGATTTCGGCGGCGGCACTCTCGATATTTCATTGGTACGCCTCGATGTTAATGCCAACAAAAAGCCTTTGGGGTTTTTGCTGAAATGGGGCGAAAAGTTGTTAGCTGAATCTTCTGCACAAAAGACAAAAGTTGCCAGGGTTTTGGCTAAAGCCGGACAAAATTTAGGCGGTTCTGATATTGATAATTGGTTGGTTGACTATTTTGTTAAAACGAAAAAGTTGGCAAAATCTCCGATTACGACGAGGTTGGCAGAAAGGTTAAAGATTCAGTTATCTTTGCTAAATAATGCGGCTGAGGTTTATTTTGATGACGAAACTTTTGAGAGTTACGAATTAGAATTAGACCGATCGGGCTTTGAATCTATCCTTGCCGAACATCAGTTTTTTGAGAACCTCGACGAGTGCATGAATCAAGTATTGCAGCAAGCGCGGCGCCAAGGCTTAGAAATTGGCGATATCAATGCAGTTTTGCTCGTTGGCGGTACTGTCCAAATTCCAGCGGTGCAGCGTTGGGTGCAGCAATATTTCGATCCGGCAAAAATTCGGTGCGACAAACCCTTTGAGGCGATCGCCCAAGGTGCTCTACAATTAAGTCAAGGCATAGAAATCAAAGATTTTCTCTATCACAGTTACGGCATTCGCTACTGGAACCGCCGCGAAAATTGCCACAGTTGGCACAGTTTAATCAAATCCGGTCAGTCTTATCCGATGACCGAACCGGTAGAATTAGTCTTGGGAGCTTCTTTGGAAAATCAGCCCAGCATAGAATTAATTATCGGCGAATTGGGAGCGGAAACTGGTGGGACGGAGATCTATTTTGACGGCGACAGGCTAATTACTCGCCAACTCGCGGGCGAAAGATCCGTCCAGCCGCTAAATGACAAAGACGGAGCTCGCAGTATCGCGCAATTGACGCCGCCTGGGTATCCGGGGAGCGATCGGGTCAAAATTTTCTTCCGCGTTGACGAACAGCGCTTTTTGCGGATTACTGTGGAAGATTTGCTAACCAATGAAACTTTGTTAGAGGATAAACCAGTGGTGCAGTTAAGTTAAATATAGGACGTACGGTTGAAACCGCGTCTAGACAAAGGAAGTCCGCCTCCGCGGACTGAATGAAATCAAAAATTCCCACGCCCTTGAAGTGAATTTTGTCTCCATAAATGTAATTTTAACCGCTCACTCTTCAACCGGCGTCCGGCTTGTTTTGTCTGTATAGACGCGGTTTCAACCGCCGTTTGATCTACGAACCTATTAGTTAAATTTCAGATTTGTGCACCACTACAGGCGTCCCCACCGAGGCCCAATTGAACAGCCATTTAGCGTGATTTACAGCTACATTTGTGCAGCCGTGAGTGACGGGATTTCCAAACAAATTGTGCCAGTAAGCGCCGTGAATTGCATTACCGCCATCGTAATACATTGTATAGGGAACGTCGGGCACGTCGTAGTCTTCCCCAGTCATTCTAGTAACGCGATATTTGGTTTGGATGGCAAAGGTTCCCGTGCGGGTGGGAGTCGATGATTTGCCGCTGGAAATAGTCACCGCATAAACGGGTGTATTTCCTTCCCAAGCTATGAGTTTTTGTCTTGACAAATCAATTTCAATCCAGCGCTGACTGGATTGCTGCAACTGCATGATTCTATTGGCAATTATGTTGCGCTGTTCGCCTGCAAATGCAGGAATTTGTCCGCCACAAAATGCAGCAACTGTTAGGGCGCAGGCAACACATAAAGTTCCTGCGCGACGCAAGTAAGTTGAGTTGATAATCATGTTTATTCCTCACACCCAAGACGATTTGATAGTTTTAGATTGAAAAATTGAAGAATTGGGAAACTTTCACACCTGGTACTATTTTAAATTGTAGATTATAGATTTTAAATTGGGAAAGAGGGCTTAACAAGTTGTTAAGTTTTGGGTGAGAGTTTTGGCAATTTCGACGATCGCCCGCCAATCTCGATTTTGCACTAAGTGTTTGGGAAATAAGTCTCCGGCTAAACCAACGGCGATCGCCCCAGCGTCAATAAATACCTTGGCATTTTCCAGCGTCACCCCGCCCGTGGGAATCAAAGGAATGTCGCCCAGAGGGCCTTGCAGGCTTTTCAGGTAAGCAGCGCCTCCCAAGCCTGCGATCGGAAAAACTTTCACGCAGGTAGCACCTGCTTGCCACGCCGTCATAATTTCTGTGGGAGAAAAAGCACCAGGGACGATCGGCACTCTCGCATCAACTGCTGCTTGAATCATGCCTACATCGGTGTGCGGAGTAAACAGGAATTGAGCCCCGCAATCTATGGCTTGCTGCAACTGTTCTAAGTGTAATAAAGTGCCAGTACCAATACTAAAATCTGGCAATTCTGAGCGGAGTTGCGAAATTAATTCAGCGGCTTTGTGGGTATTCCAGGTAATTTCAATAAATTGGATTCCTCCTGCTGCTACAGATTTTGCCATCTGCCAAGCGACTTCCTGTTCGGATGAACGGATCACGGCGATCGCTCGGTGTTTTTTTAGTAGTGTCAACCAAGATTGATGATTCATGCTAACTCATTCTGACTAGGATATAATTTTAGTACACATTACAAAATTCGATATATGCCAAACTACAATATGCGCGGCGTTCAATTTTTAACAGACAATGAAGGCAACAAAACCGCTGCAATTGTTGACCTCAAAGAACACAGCGAATTTTGGGTTGACGTGTTGGCTGAATGTGGCGAACCGACAGACTTTCAGTTTTTAGTTGACGGCCAAGGCGAAAAAATTGCGGTGCTGCTTGACTTCGAGAAGCACGGCGAACTCTGGGAGGATGTTTATGACTCTTTGACTATTGAATCTAGACAAGATGAACCAAGAGTTCCCTGGGAAGAAGTTAAGCGCCAGCTTGAGGAAAAGGGTATGTTGAATGTCTGATTACTTGGTCATTACTGCACGTTCGGCTCAAAAAGACCTGGACGCTCTGCCCGTTGAAATCAGCAGTCGCATTTATCCCCAGATAAATGCTTTAGCCAGTGTGCCCCGTCCCCCAGGCTGTCTCAAGTTAAAGGGGAAGAAAAACGGCTGGCGAATTCGGGTGGGCGATTACAGGGTAATATACACCATAGATGACGACAGCCGCACGATCGATATCAGTAAAGTGCGTCACCGGCGAGAAGTTTACCAAGGGTGATATCAAGTCCGGTTATATCGAAATGATGCAGTGCGATCGCCCGATCGCTACCCCTCTAATCGCTGATTCATTGGACATTTGTGGAAAAAGCATACATATATCCATCGTTGCGGTGGATTGATTTACAGTATTTATGACGTACTGGACTAACCTTGCCGAGTGGCGTTCTCATTTCAAAAACTCCGCTTTCTCTGACCGTCAGCCTGCCGACGTGAGTGCCTGCAAACCTCCCAGAGGGGAGAATCGCA
Organism: Microcoleus sp. PH2017_09_SFU_O_A; assembly: GCF_020738625.1. Taxonomy (NCBI): domain Bacteria; kingdom Bacillati; phylum Cyanobacteriota; class Cyanophyceae; order Oscillatoriales; family Microcoleaceae; genus Microcoleus; species Microcoleus sp. PH2017_09_SFU_O_A. The sequence continues at coordinate 51,037 of NZ_JAEQCF010000010.1, read as the reverse complement.
CTTACCATGTCGCCAGTCCCAAACCCAAAAAACGTTTTGCACCGCGTTCTGTGCTTGACAGGAAATCCGTATTTATTGGTTGTACACATTTGACGGCTGCCCCATCCTTTAGCTGCAATTAACAACGGTTGATCCGTTAAAACTTGCAGCACTTCTACATTTCCTACACAAGCTGCATCCAGCCAATGAGTTTTAGCTAGTCCTAAACGAGTCCGATTGTACTTTGTTCTACCTCCAGTTGAAACTTCTATGGGCAATCCTGTTTGTTTAAGTTGTTGGAACAATGCCCAGCCGGTTGAATTCACAGCAGTTGCATCTTTCAAAGGTTGTGAGGCCTGTTTCAAAATACGGGACAGGATGTCAGGCTTTTTGAACAAGAAATCCCGAATATCTTGATTGCCTTTGGCTTGGTTGCACCCACGGCAGGCTAGGGTAAGATTGGAAACGCGATCGCTTCCCCCTTTTGATTTGGGGTGGATATGTTCTACCTCAAAAGGTACGTTTTCAACACCGCAATAGGCGCACTTTCTCCCCCACTTCGCTAACAAGTATTCTTTGACTTCATAGCCCGCAAGTTCCCCTTGCTGATACTCTTTGCCGGATATTTCGGGATTCTGCATTGCAAGTAAGTCAAATTTAACTAACTCTTGGGATATGCCTGTAATTGCGACGTATCGACGGATGCGGTTGACCCAAGTCACGATGTTTTTCACCCTAGATTCTAAGCTTGGTGGCAACCATCCAGGTGCTCTTGTGCGGTTCAGAAAACGTGGTTTGCGGTAACGAGTTTTGCGGTTGCGACGATTGCGACGAAGGTTGCGACGTGACTCTAAGTCATTTTTAATTTGTTGCCCGCGATGGCTCAAATGAGCCCCCCAGAGAACTTTATTACCGCTAACGATCGCCAGCCCAGTAGTTTTAGAACCTGGATCAATTTTTAATTGAGTCGGTTGCGTTTTTGGGTGAGAAACCGCATATTTCAGAATAATTGTGAACGGGTAACGGAGATACACAGCAGCTTGGGCTAGTTTTAACAATCGTCTTGCTTGTCCTGGTGCTACTAGCTCAAGTGGTTGTTTGTTGGTATCTAAAACGAATACAAAGTTAGACATGAAAGTCCTCTGATTGCTCAGGTTATGTTTTCCTCGCCAATGTTTTGATGGCTTGTTGGGTTAGAGACACTGACTTAACCAAATACATCTGTTTAATCTCTAACGACAGAGCTACAAGCTGGAAAGCACCCGTAGGTGTCATCACCCTCAAAACGTAGTATTCAAGATACTTAGGCTGGCTATTTGTCCAGTGTATGAACTAGCTGTTGAGTCTTGTCCACTGTTTGGTGAATAGCATTGCACAATGAAATTAAACAGCCGATCGCACCACAAAAAAATCGGGGCGATTCCAGACAATACCAGAAGCACCCCAATTATCGATTTTAAGCTTTAGATTAAATCTAAAATCTAAAATCCAAAATCTAAAATCAATTAGGCAATTGTCGCCATCTTGACATCGCTATTAGCTAACAAATTTTGCAATTCATCAGCATCGACAGTTTCCTTGTCAACTAGCATATCTGCCAAGGCGTTCAGCACGTGGCGGTTGCCGACGAGCACGTCTTTAGCGCGCAGGTAAGCTTGCTCTACCAACAAGCGGACTTCATCATCGATCGTAGCTGCGGTTTCTTCAGAAAAGTCCCGTTCGGCCATGATATCGCGACCCATGAACATATTCCCTTGTTGGCGACCGAGAGCTACAGGGCCTAGCCGATCGCTCATTCCGAAGCGAGTTACCATTTGGCGTGCTACTCTTGCCACTTGTTGCAAGTCATTGGAAGCGCCAGTTGTGACTTCTTCTTCACCGAAGACAATCTCTTCAGCAATGCGGCCGCCCAAGGCTACCGCCATTTGATTTTGCAAGTAAGAGCGAGAATACAAGCCAGAATCCATGCGATCTTCGCTAGGTGTGAACCAAGTCAAACCACCAGCGCGGCCGCGGGGGATAATGCTGATTTTCTGTACGGGATCGTAGTCGGGCATCAGCGCACCGACTAAAGCGTGACCGGCTTCGTGGTAAGCTACTAAGGTTTTGCGTTTTTCGCTCATCACGCGGTCTTTCTTTTCGGGGCCGGCGAGGACGCGATCGATCGCATCGTTGACTTCATCCATCGAGACTTCGGTCAAATTGCGACGGGCTGCCAAAATTGCTGATTCGTTGAGCAAGTTAGCCAAATCCGCACCTGTGAAACCGGGTGTCCGGCGGGCGATTTTTTCCAAATCCACATCTTTTGACAAGGTTTTGCCGCGGGCGTGAACGTTAAGAATTTCGAGGCGGCCGGAGAAATCGGGGCGATCGACCACAACTTGGCGATCGAAGCGACCTGGACGTAGCAGCGCAGCATCCAGCACGTCGGGGCGGTTAGTAGCAGCAATCAAAATGATGCCAGTATTGCCTTCAAAACCGTCCATTTCGGTCAGTAACTGGTTCAGGGTTTGTTCCCGTTCATCGTTACCACCGCCCAAACCAGCTCCGCGCTGGCGGCCTACGGCGTCAATTTCATCAATAAATACGATACAAGGAGCGTTTGTTTTAGCTTGTTCAAACAAGTCGCGGACGCGGGAAGCACCGACACCGACGAACATTTCGACAAATTCCGAACCGGAAATGCTGAAGAAAGGAACACCTGCTTCTCCGGCGACTGCTTTGGCGAGCAAGGTTTTGCCTGTTCCGGGAGGGCCGACTAACAGCACGCCTTTGGGGATTTTAGCTCCGACTGCGGTGAAGCGATCGGCATTTTTCAGGAAGTCCACGACTTCAGCGAGTTCTAGCTTGGCTTGTTCGATGCCGGCTACGTCGCCGAAAGTCACCTGAGTTTGAGGCTCCATTTGGACTCTAGCTTTCGATTTGCCGAAGTTCATGGCTTGATTGCCGGGCCCGTTTTGGGCGCGCCGCACCAGGAAAAACAGTCCCACCAAGAGCAGGATCGGGAAGAACAGGCTGCTGAGGGCTTTTACCCAGAAGCCTTCGTCGTTTTGGGGCAGAACTGAAATATCTACCTTATTTTTGGTCAGGATGTTAATCAGTTCGGGGTCGTTAGGCAGGTTGACAATTACCTTGCTGCCGTCCTGAGCCGTTACGAGAGCTTTACTGCGATCGGAACTGATATTTATTTTGTCTACTCTGTTGCCTTCGACTTCCTGAATGAATTGGCTGTACTTCCAAACTTCCCGACTAGGGGGCTGTTTGTCAAAAAATGCAGTGGCTAGGGCAATGACTACAATAGCCAGCAGTGCGTACAGTCCAGCGTTTCTCCAGCGTTTATTCACCGAGGTCGATCCTCCTAATTATTTAGTCCCTGTGATTTGGGAATTTTTATTTATGTTCATCAATCTTAACGTATTTGTAACTTGTTTTTGTGTTGTCAGGAATCCCGGCAAGGGCGATCGCTCGTCTGAAGTAGTGGAAACCGAACTGCCCTGAAAGCCGTCAGGAGATGGGAGTGCTTTACTAAGGAGTCACATATAGCATAAATTAAAACTTGTCAAGCCTTTAGTCGAAGTAATCTTGAGGGGGCGGACTCCTGATAAGATCAGTCCTGGACGCACGGGTGGCCAGAAACCGGGTTTTTTTACGAAAATCCTTCGTTGGAGTCGCGAGATTAGGCAAAAAACCCGGTTTCTTTGGTAGGAATACGTCCAGGACTAAAGATATCTGAGTCAGGGCTGCATTGGTGTAGGATGTTCCTGTTTATTCACTCTTCATATATAACGATCGACCCTTGAGAAACCGTCTGAAGATTTCAAGACTCAGCATTAAAACAGTCTAGCCTACCCCATTGCCATCACTTGGCAACATTAAAAATTGAGTAAAGCGGGAGAGATATTCGGCCTTCCAATACAGACAGTCAATTAAACAACCTTGTAAGTTTAGATAATCAAAATGAAGTGCAATATTTGTGATTCTCCAACAAACAGCTTGGCTGCGGCTACGGTACTAAAAAAATATAACGTTGAGTATTTTCAATGCTCAAATTGTGGATTTGTTCAAACCGAGGAACCGTACTGGCTTGAGGAGGCTTATTCAGAAGCCATAGCTAGCAGCGACGTGGGAATGTTATCCAGAAGCACGATGTTCTCCACCGCAGCCAATAATATTATTTTTAATTTGTTTAATCACCGCGCTAATTTTTTAGACTACGGGGCCGGCTACGGTGTATTTGTTCGGATGATGAGAGATTTAGGATTTGATTTTTCATGGCATGATAAATATTGCAAAAATATATTTGCACAAGGATTTGAGGCTGACGAAAATAGCAGATTACCCTACGAATTAGTCACAGCATTTGAAGTATTTGAGCATTTTGTTGACCCGCTGTCGGAGATCGAAAAAATCTTCAAATATTCTCGCAATATTTTATTCAGTACCAGATTGCTGCCAGCCAACAATCCCCAGCCCAGCGAATGGTGGTACTATGCCCTAGATGAAGGTCAGCACATTTCTATTTATACCACCAAGGCACTGTCTATAATTGCCGAAAAATTCAATTTAAATTTTTACTCTAACGGCGATTCTTTGCACCTCTTGACAGAAAAGGAAATCCCGCATCAACTTTTTCAAAGCTTATCATATTGCCAAGAGCCGGAATTAAAAAAAGCCTCATTACTCCAACATGATTACGAGGCAGCTTTGAGAAAAATTGCCGACAGAGAGAACCGCAAATCAATGATAACTCCAGCAGCCCTATCTCCTAAAAATTTAAAAAAGATTGTGATTGACGGCGTATTTTATCAGCTTAACAGCACCGGCATTGGTCGCGTCTGGACATCGCTGCTAGAAAACTGGGCAGAAAATGGTTTTGCTAAACAAATTCTAGTTCTTGACAGAGCGGGAACCGCCCCCAAAATTCCCGGCATCCAGTACCGGAATGTAGCCCGCTACGACTACAGCCAAACCGATGCAGACCGCCAAATGCTACAGCAAATCTGCGATGAAGAAAATGCAGACTTGTTTATTTCTACTTATTATACAACGCCTTTGTCAACGCGATCGGTATTCATGACCTATGACATGATTCCCGAGTTGATGGGACAAAATCTTGCTCATTCCGAGTGGAGAGAAAAGCATTCCGGTATCCGCCACGCCTCAGCCTACATAGCTATTTCAGCAAATACAGCCCGCGATTTAGTTAAGGTTTTTCCGCAGATATCCTCAGCTTCTGTAGCTGTAGCGCACTGCGGAATAGACGCCAATTTCTCGCCAGCCGATAGAGAAGAAATCGCAGGTTTTAAGTCAAAGTACGGCATTGCTAAACCCTATTTTCTTTTGGTAGGCGAGAGGGTAGGCTGGCATGGTTACAAGAATGGGATATTATTCTTCAAAGCCTTTTCTCAACTTGCCAATAAGTTTGACTTTGATCTAGTCTGCACAGGCGGCAAACCTGTATTAGAACCCGATCTGCAATTGTATTGTTCTGGAATCACTGTCCGCACGCTGCAACTAAGCGATAGCGAATTGAGAGTTGCTTATTCGGGTGCTGCGGTATTAGTTTATCCGTCGAAATATGAAGGCTTTGGATTGCCAGTCGTCGAAGCCATGGCTTGCGGTTGTCCAGTCATCACTTGTCCAAACGGTTCGATTCCAGAAGTAGCAGGAAAAGCAGCGGTTTATGTAGATGGCGATGATGTCAGCGGGCTTGTCAATGCTTTGCGGGAAATACAGAAGCCTGCTGTCCGCAACTCATTAATTGCGGCGGGGTTAGAGCAAGCTAAGAAGTTTTCCTGGTCGAAAATGGCTGCAACTGTTAGCTCTGTTTTGGTTCAAGTAGCTGAGCATTCCCTTCAACCGCAAGCCGATCCAGCCTTACAGAGCGAATTATCGAATTATGACACATCGCAGCCTGTCCCGTCAGCTTTCAAAGTATCTGCGATCGTTTCTACCTACAATTCCGAAAAATTTATTCGCGGCTGCTTGCAAGACTTGGTAGATCAAACGCTGTACAAACAAGGCGAACTGGAAATCATTGTAATTAACAGCAACTCCGAACAGAACGAAGGAGAAATTGCACGGGAGTTTCAATCGAGATATCCCAACATAATTTATTGCCGGATACCACAGCGAGAAACCATTTATGCAGCTTGGAATAGAGGAATCGAGATGTCGCGCGGCAGATACATTACTAATGCGAACGCCGACGACAGACACCGCCCCGACGCATTGGAAATCATGGCTAATTATTTGGACTCGCAACCAAAAACTGCTCTGGTTTACGGCGATCAATTAATTACGAATGTTGTTAATGATACCTGGGTTGCGACGCAAGCTCAAACGCGGTGGAATTGGCCGGACTTTTCCTATGGGGAACTGGAACGACGCTGCATCATGGGTTCTGCGCCAATGTGGAGAAAATCGCTACACGAAAAACACGGCTATTTCCGAGCAGAATTGACGGCGGCTGGCGATTACGAATTTTGGTTGCGGGTGGGAAAAACCGAAAATATGTTCCGCATCCCGGAAATAATTGGGCTTTACTACCACAACGAGCAAGGTTTAGAACATGGTTCAGGGCGATCGCAACAAGAAACGCTTAAGATATGGAATGAATACGGCATCATCCGCCGAGGTATCAAACCCGCCACTACCCTCCCCGTTGCAATCTCTCCGTCACAGCTAAACGCCATGCCCTACCGCACGCCCGAACCAGCACTCGTCAGCATCATCATCCCCTGCTACAACCACGCAAATCTACTCAGAGAAGCTGTAGAAAGTGTTGTCAATCAAACCTATCAAAATTGGGAGTGCATCATTGTCAACGACGGTAGCACCGATGATACCAGCAACTTCGCAAATTATTTAATTCAATTGTATCCTCAAAAAGCGCTGCGCCTCATCGACAAACCCAACACGGGGCCCGCTGATTCCAGAAATATTGGTGTTCAAAATTCCTCAGGAAAATTCATTTTATTCCTAGATGCTGATGATAAAATTCATCCCAAATTTCTAGAGGAGTGCGTTGAAGTTTTATCAGCGAAACCGGAGGTGGGTTTTGTCTATACAGATGTGCAGCACTTCGGAGCAAACTGCGATTTAGTCAACCACGGGGATTTTGACCCCAATAAATTTTTGAGAGACAATCAAGCCCCCGCTACTTCCTTATTTAGAAGAGAAATTTACGAGCAAGTTGGCGGCTTGAAAAAAGTGATGAAGCTGGGATGCGAAGATTGGGAATTTTGGATTTCTGCCTATGAAAAAGGCTGGTTAGGCGATCGTTTTCCTCAGCCTTATCTGTACTACAGGCAACATGGCGACGGCTCTAGCAGAACCCAAAAAATGGCGGGAGAACGCGAAAAGTTAGACTTGATGAGGGCTACAATTGTTCGCCTGCACTCTCAACTTTACAAACCCGAAGAAGTGCGTTGGTCAGAAAAAGTTTTGCAGCAACACGGTAACTTAATTGCTGATGAATTAGCTCAGCTTAATACACCCGAACAGTTTTTAGCTTCCCTTCCTCAATACTTGGGAGAGTATCAAAAAGACCAAACTAATCAAGTTGCTCTCGCTCATATCCGCCAACTGCGCCGACAACTTGCCGATTATTTTGTGAATCTGCCCGCAGAGCAACTAGAAAAATGCTACTCCGGTGAGGCAGGTAAGGCATATCAAATGCTGGTTAACAGCACGATCAAATATGAAGCAATCACAGATACTGAACAAAGTTTAATCGGTCAACTAGAAACACATCTATCCCAGGGAATTAAAACTCTGAAAGATGTTGGCTACTTACTAGCAGCCTCTCTCTACCGTCGTGCCGATCAGTTATTGCTAAAGTATGAAAATGCAGCTATACCCAATTGGTTTGTTAACGACTATCTGAAGTTTATGTTTGCCGCACCGACGCTCTTTCAAGAACTAGGAGAGGCTGACAATTATTGCCGCTACGTTCAGGGATGGGTTAGTTACGTGCACCGCAATATATTCCAAAACCAAAATTCACAAATTTGGCAGGACATCGCCTGGTTTTTCACTCAAACTGCTAACTTTATCCCTTTGTATTTCAATAGCGAAAACCTCAAGCAAGTCTACACCAAACGGGCAGAAATTATTGAATTTGCGATGAAAAATCGCGGGGCTGCCATTGATTGCATTTTTCCGGCGAGGCCTGCAAACAGACAGAAAATTCGCGTCGGAGTTCTGACTAAGCATTTCGGGGCGATGACGGAAACTTTCGCGACTTTGCCTGCTTTTGAATATCTGAATCGAGATCAGTTTGAAATTATTTTGTATGCTATCAATCTGGATGGTAATAAATTAGAACAGTATTGCCAGAGTCGCGCGGATAGGCTGGTGCAATTGCCGAGTGATTTGCCGAGTCAAGTTCAGGCTATCCGCGCTGATGACTTAGATATTCTGTTGGTTGCTACGAATATTACTGCTGTCACTCATCCGATTAGTTTGCTGGCGCAGCATCGATTGGCGCGGGTACAAACTACTTGTTTTAATTCTCCTGTGACTACGGGAATGCGCCACGTTGACTATTATATTGCTGGCAAGTTGATGGAACCTGGCATTGAGGGATGCGCGCATTATCGCGAGGAATTAGCCACTGTTGACGGCTTGGGTTGCTGTTTTAGCTATACCCTCGAACCCTATACTCCTAATGTTCAACTGACTAGAAATAGCCTGGGGATTTCTGAGGAATCGGTTGTGTTTATTTCCAGCGCTAATTTGTATAAGTTGGTGCCGGAGTTAAGGGAAACTTGGGCGAAGATTTTGGCTGCTGTTCCTAATTCTCTGCTGTTTTTAATGCCTTTTGGCCCTAGCTGGACTAATTATTATCCTGGTGCGGCTTTTGTGAATAATATGCAAGGGATTTTTGCGAAGTATGGGATTGATAGTAAGCGTTTGCGGGTGGTGAAGGCTTTGCCGAATCGTGCGGATGTCAAGGAAGTTTTGAAGTTGGGTGATGTTTATTTGGATTCTTATCCCTATGCGGGGACTACTTCTCTTGTGGATCCGCTGGAGGTGGGATTACCGACTGTTGTCAGGGATGGTGATACTTTACGATCGCGCATGGGAGCAGCAGTGGTACGATCGCTCTTGATGCCCGATTTAATCGCCCGTGACGAGGCATCCTACATTCAGCTAGCCGTCAATCTCGCCACAAACCCGCAACTGCGGCAGCAAAAACGCCAGGAAATTCAGGAAAAAATGCAGGGCAATCCCGCCTGTTTTGACAGTGTGGCATACTCGGGGGCGATCGCGAAACTATTCCAAGAACTCTTTAGCAACTGGCAAACTAGCCACCTAGAAGCCTCGCGCAGCTTGCAGGATAGCATTCCCAAACAGCCAGACTTGGGCGATAAACTCTTGCATAACGTCCAGCTTTACCAAAGAAACTCATCAAACATCTCAGCAATATCCGAACTCCGCCAAATCCGCAAACAAATCGCTGATTTCTGGCTAAATGTTCCCACCGAAAACCTAGAAGCCACCTATAAAAGTGCTGACGGTAAAAGCTATCAAATGCTGCTGCATAGCTACTTTCAACATCAAGCGATGATGGAAGGCGAACAAATATTTTTGCAGCAACTAACCCAGATTAGCAAAGGATTAGTCCATCCTAAAGCTGTCAACGCCTTGCTCGCAGCAATGCTATATTTCCCGCCGGGAACCATGCGGATTCCCGACGCTCGCAACCGCTTGCCGCACTGGTTAATCGGCGATTACGAACAAGTTTTTGAAACAGAAGATACCGTCGAGAAGGAGTCAAGTTCTGACTTACTCGCTCAATACATTCAATCCCCGCAATTTGCAAATCAACTATTAGGATGCGTCAATCTTTACCGGATCGATCCGTCAGACGAATCGGTAGTTTTGGAACTCCGCCAAATCCGCAAACAACTGGCTGATTTTTGGCTAATTGTTCCCACAGAAAAACTAGAAAATGTTTACCGAGGGGAAGTTCGCAAAGCATATCAAGCAATACTTAGCTGCGGCTTGCAAGCCAAATCAATGACTGAAGCCGAACACAACTTTTTGCAGCAAGTGACCGAAATTAGCAAAGGGTTAGTGCATCCTCAAGCTATCAATGCTTTGCTGGGTGGAATGCTGTACTTTGTACCAGGAAAAATGCGGGTTGCTGACGCTCACACCCGCTTGCCACACTGGTTGATTGACGATTACGAAAAAATCTTTGAAATCCCATTCGCGGACAATCAACAAACGATTGTCAACCAAGATTATCTCCCGCAGTTTCTCAATCAATTAACTGCTGCTGTGAATCTTTATGAAATTGACCCGACGGCGGAAATGGTAATAGCAGATTTGCGGGAAATTCGCAAGCAAATTGCTGATGTGTGGCTGAAGGTTTCCGGCGAACAACTTGAACTTTTGTACCGGAGCGATTTCGGTAAAGGTTACAAGGCAATGCTCGGGAGCGGATTTATTAACGAGCCGCTTACTGATACTGAACGTGCTGTTTTGAATTCGTTGGTGGGTGAGTTGAGTAAAGGGTTTGGAATGCCTCAGGCTGTGAATTATTTGTTGGCGGCGAGGCTGTTTTGTCGCGCTGGACAGTTGCAAGTTCAGGATGCGGATAGTTGTTTGCCTGAATGGTTGTTTGAGGATTACGAGCAGTTTGTTGGGGGTGCGATCGGGCTTGCTGTGAAGTAAACGGCTCTACAGCAGATTGCAGGTGCATGGAGTACAATTTAAATCTTAAGCACCTGCGAAACTCGTTGACAAACTGTCGCTGCTGCACTAAAACCCTAACCAACCTCGGAGAGATTTCTCCAGTCGCTCAGCATCAGAATCTGCTAATTTGCCAATCGTTCTTACAACTAAGCTTTCATGTACTGTATACAAACCTCGCTTGACTGCTGTAGCCACATTTAACCCTGCTATTGACCATTCAGCGAGTACGAACTCACCCTCAATTAAGGATGCAGTTTTGCTTGTCAATGGCACAATCATAATGTCTTGAGATACGTGTGGCGCACTCAAAACAATTGCTGGTCTTACCTTAGAACTAGACAAGTCTGAAAAGGGATATCTAACCAAAATTATGTCATTTTTAGAGTAGCTGGGCATAGACATCATCCTCAGTATTATCCCAAACTGTATCTAGTGATGTTTGACTGGCTTGAAGCCAAAACTCAGCTTCTTCATCAGGTAAAACTGTTACTAATACTTTTGCCCCTTCGGGTAACTCTGATAACTCCAGCAGTTCAATTTTCCCTTGTCGAACAGTAGCCCAAAGTGTTTTTAGCATATCCACCTCATAAACTGTGCTTTATGCAATTTGCAGATTTCTGGTAGGTTGTCGCACTGAGCGACTAATTACAACCTAACACACATAGATCGAGGAAGTATTTAAGCCTGATTTAGGATTAATTCAAGACGAGTTCTGGATGTTGCGGCTCAAACAAAGGGCGAGTTACCTGACGCAGCAGCACTGTTTCTAAACTACCTTCTACTACATCTGCTGCTTCTATTTCTAATTCGCCCCACAAAAATCGATCGCCTTTATTTGGTATTTTACCGAAATTGTGGATCGCGAATCCGGCGATTGTTTGGTACGCTTGGTTGGTTGGCAGGTTTAACCCGAGTTTTTCGTTAACTGCTGTTACTTCCCAGACGCCGGAAATTATGGCTGAATGAGCATCTTTTTGAACGAGAGTTGCTTCGGAAGCTGGTAGCAGCGATTCTGACTGTTTACTGGTAATCCAACCTGTCAGCAGCCGCACCGTACCGTTGAGAATTGCTAGCAGCGGCCAGAGTATTTTCGAGCAGATTTCGAGGGCGGGCATCAGTAACAAAGCTGTGCGTTCTGGGGCGTGGGTTGCTAATACTTTGGGGATGAGTTCTCCTAATACTATCTCGATGTATGTAACGAAGATGAAAGCTACGGGAACTGCGATCGAATGCGCCGTCAGCATCGCGGGAAAATGACCGATCGGCAATTTGTCGATCCAGGGCTCGATCCAGTGTACAGTCGCACCCTCGCCCAACCATCCCAACAGCAGACTTCCGGCTGTTGTGCCTGTTTGAGTCACCGACAGGTAATGCGGTATGTTGTTCTGCGCTTGATGGACGAGTTCGGCGGTTTTCGCGTTTGGGCGATCGCGCAACTGGGCGAGTTGGCGGATTTGATGGCGATCGGCTGATACTAATGCTAGTTCTGACGCCACAAAAAACGCGATTAAAAGTGTTAAGCCCAGCAACATTGCTAATCTCAGCAGTGTTTCGGCGACTTCTATTTCCAGACAAGTAAGGTTATTCAAGATAGATATCTAATCTGATAGATGTTTAGGTTAATCATTTCATCTTAGCTTGCAATTCAGATAGATTGACGGCTCCACATATCGGATATCCGCACTACGGGTCTTCGTAAGGTGTGCATTGCACACCCTACAAATAGATAAAAAAAGCAATTTGCCATCCATAAATCTATCTTCTGGCCGACGAGAAAAAACTCATAACATATTACAATGCCTTTGTGAAGCATAAGTATAAGGAAACCAAAGGTAGTGAACTTAAAAACAGTCATATCGCTGCTAAAACAAACTTTTACTGAATGGCAAGAAGATAAAGCACCAACCCTAGCCGCCGCCCTAGCCTATTACACAGTTTTTTCCCTCGCCCCGCTGCTAATTATCGTAATTGCGATCGTCGGTTTAGTCTTTGGTGCAGACGCAGCCCAAGGTCAAATCGTCGCCCAACTCCAAAGTTTAATCGGCAAAGATGGCGCTCAAACTGTCCAAGAACTAATCCTTAAAGCTTCCGAACCCAAGTCGGGAATGATTGCTACTATAGTTGGTCTCGCTACACTTTTGTGGGGCGCTTCCAATGTATTTACTAACCTCAAAGAAGCTCTCAATACTATTTGGAATGTTTCACCGCCTCCGGGACGCGGCATTTGGGGATTTTTGCAAGACCGCGTATTGTCTTTTGCGATGATTTTAGGCATCGGTTTTTTACTGCTAGTATCTTTAGTCCTTAGCGCCATTTTAGCTGCCGTCAGCTATTGGTTGAACGGCTGGTTGCAGTTACCTGTTGGTATTTGGCAGATTGTGGACTTTGCTATCTCGTTTGGCGTAGTTACGCTGCTTTTTGCCTTAATTTACAAACTTTTGCCCGATGTCGATCTTGCCTGGAATGATGTTTGGATCGGCGCCGCCATCACCTCAATGCTGTTTACGATCGGCAAATCCCTAATAGGAGTTTACCTGGGAGGTAGCGGTATTGCCTCTACCTACGGTGCTGCTGGATCGTTCGTAATTATCCTGCTTTGGATTAATTATTCCGCTCAAATTCTGTTCTTAGGTGCCGAGTTTACCCAAGTTTGGGCTAACCGATACGGCTCTCGAATGCGAGGTTCGCGAAATAATACCCTGCACAGCGAAAAGGGGGAATCCTCCACACGCAAACATCGAAAAAATTCTTAACATTTGACAATTGGGAAATTTGAGGTTAAAGTCTATCCCCGGCTTTGATAAAAGCAAGAGCGAAGCAGCCAGAAAGCGGAAGGCGGAAGGAAAGAAAAATTTTGAAGGCAATAATTTATCTTTCTCTTCGAGCGCCATGTCAAATTCTGTCTTTGGGAAGATTTACTTCTGCTTTCTCCACAGTTCAAATTATTTATCGCGACAGGTGAAAATTTTACCTCCGACTGACTGGATCGGCTCGAACAGCAAGCTGAAAGCTGGTTCGAGTTTGACAACTGCTCAAATCCGGGAAATTCTCTTCACCCTCGTTCATTTCCATTTAGATTATCTAGAGTTTTAGCTGCTGCTGGTCTCTGTCAGCAGAAGGAAGTCGTTTGTCAATTTTTCCAGTGAAATTATCCCTGAGGGATGATTTATCGATCGCCTATTTTGACTTTAATAACAATTAGCAGCTACATTTCATTCCCCGCGCAGTAGCCAAAATCGCACATTAATCGGCTTTCAACAGTTGACAGTTGACAGTTGACAGTTGACAGTTGACCCCAAGAGAGCAACGTCTACCTAAAAGGAAAAGGATTGGAGTAATGAATAGTCTGATTTTAATTTCTCCCTCACTCGTGTTCCGGCTTTCAACCAATTCTTTCTGGTAAGTTTTTTTAAATTTTGGTAAACAATCATGATTTCATTAACAAAAAAACGCATCGCCCTGATCTCGGTACACGGCGATCCGGCTGTGGAAATTGGCAAAGAAGAAGCGGGCGGGCAAAACGTTTACGTGCGTCAAGTAGGAGAATCTTTGGCGAAACAAGGATGGCAAGTTGATATGTTCACCCGCTCATCCGATCGCGAACAAGCAAGTATTGTCCAGCACAGCCCCAATTGCCGGACAATTCGCCTCGTAGCAGGGCCGCAAGAATTTATTCCCCGCGATGCACTTTACGGATATTTGCCAATTTTTGTTCGCGAATTTCAGAAGTTTCAGTTAGAGTCAGGCTTTCAATATCCCTTAGTTCACACGAATTACTGGCTGTCTTCTTGGGTGGGAATGGCGTTGAAAAAATCGCAACCCCTGCGACAAGTTCATACTTACCATTCTTTGGCAGCAGTAAAATATAAGTCGGTTTCGACAATTCCGATGATTGCCAAAACCAGGCTGCACGTGGAAAAAACTCTTCTGGAAACAGCCGATCGCGTGGTGGCTACCAGTCCCCAAGAAAAAGAGCACATGAGGTCTCTGGTGTCCTCAAAAGGCAATATAGACATCATTCCCTGCGGTACCGACACTCAGCAGTTTGGGTCGATCGCGCGATCGGAGGCCCGCCGCCAGTTGGGAATAGCGCCAGAAACCAAAGTGGTGTTGTACGTCGGCCGTTTCGACCTCCGCAAGGGCATCGAAACCTTAGTCCGCGCCGTAAGTATGTCGGCGCTGCGAGGCAAAGGGGATTTAAAACTGATCGTTGGCGGTGGCTGGCGCGAGGGGGAATGCGACGGAAAAGAGCGCGATCGTATCGGCAGCATCGTTGAAGAATTAGGCTTAAGCGACATTACCAGCTTTCCGGGCGGCTTGAGCCGAGACATTCTCCCCGCCTACTACGCAGCCGCCGATGTCTGCGTCGTTCCCAGCCACTACGAACCCTTCGGTTTAGTCGCCATTGAAGCGATGGCCTGCCGCACGCCCGTAGTCGCCTCCGACGTGGGAGGGCTGAAATATACCGTAGTGCCGCGAGAAACCGGTTTGCTGGCGCCGCCGAAAAATGAAGCAGCCTTTGCAAGTGCGATCGATCGGCTGTTAGTTGACTCAGTATGGCGCCAGCAACTCGGACAAGCAGGCAGAATGCGCGTCCAAGCCAATTTCAGTTGGGACGGTGTGGCCTCCCAACTCGGTCAACTTTACACTCAACTGCTCGAAAAAGCGGCGATGAAACTTGACCCCGTGAGCGCTTAGTAGTATCACTTAGTATGGTTGAAGCCTGTTTCCCTCGATCCCTATCCATCTCATCTATAAACTGGGAACCTTCAACTAGAAGTGATATGAGGAGGTACTCTTGTACGCATCAGAACATCTGGGAAGACATCTGCTTCGTATGTCCGACCAAGAGCTAATTCGTCTGTGGGTAAACCGCAAATCTACCCCCAGCAAGCGCTTTAGCTGGCAGGCCGCCAACGGTTTTCAACTGTTTGTAGAAAAACCTTTGGCAGAAGTGACTCTGACAGATATCCAGACTTTCGCCGCAGCGATGAGGGCTCGCAAAGTTCCACCCCGTTTCTACAAGCAAACCTTGCTAGCTCTAAAATCGCTGTTCGCCTTCGGCCAGCAAACCGGAATCTTGCCCGCAGCTATCCCCCTCTACGCGTGGCCGGTGCGAGAGCACAGCCAGCAGTCCAAACGACTCCGTTTGAGGCTGGGGTGGGGTTTGTGCATTTGTTTGTGCTTTTTTTTGGGTAGAATGACCCCGAAACTTTGGGGGCAAACAGTCTCGGCAGAAATGTCGCCACCTCCAAAACGCCTGACTGCCTCGGCAGAAAGCTCGCCGGCTTCAGCATCAGAAGCGTTGCCGAAAGTTGCAACTGACGAGCCACCAGACAAAGGAGATCGGAACGACGATAACGAGGATAATATTGAGCGCGATCGGGTAAAAGCATTTCTCGACACCATCGCCAGCGCCGAAGGCACCGCTGCTGCCGATGGCTACCACACCCAGTACACAGGAACCAAATTTGCCAGTTTCAGCGACCATCCCAGGGAAATGAGATGTGGCCGCCGCTACGGCAAAAAACTCTGTTCCGACGCTGCGGGGCGGTATCAGTTTCTCAGCACAACTTGGGACAGATTCGCCAAAAAATTCGGTGTCAAGGATTTCAGTCCAGAAAATCAAGACCTAATGGCTATAGAGTTAATTCGAGAACGAGGTGCATTAGAAGATATAAAAGCGGGTCGATTGGAGCCAGCAGTCAGAAAACTCGCTTACATCTGGCCTTCTTTTCGGCGTTTTGGCGGTTCCGTGGACTCGTCGCTGCCCAAACTCGAAAAAATGTATCGGCACAATTTAGGGATTTATCGCCCAGGATTGGTTGTTAGCAATTAGTTGACAGTCCGAGGACGAGTTGGAATTTGCGATTTTGGATAAAATTTTGAGTTCCAAAATTCAAATTTGGGGAGTTATGGGTGATGTCTATTTTTGGGGAAACTAGAGGGAAGAATGAGCAATTTCCATTACCTATTATCAATATAATTTATCTGTCAACTGTCAACTGTCAACTGTCAACTGTCAACTGTTTAAGCTAATTTTCCATCTTCCATGTTAACGATGCGATCGGCAATATCCAAAATTCGGTTATCGTGGGTCACTAACAAAATAGTACAACCTTGCTCTTTAGCAAGTTTCTGCATCAAATTGACCACTTCGCGCCCGGATTTGCTGTCCAGGGCGGCTGTCGGTTCATCAGCTAAGACAATTTGCGGGCGACTAACTAAGGCACGGGCGATCGCAATTCTTTGTTTTTGTCCGCCCGACAAGTCATCGGGATAATAGTTCAGCCTATCTTCTAGTCCTACTAATTCTAGCATTTGCCCAGAGCGATCGCGCATTTCGACACGGGACAAATTGCCGTGAACTTCCAAACCCATTTGGACATTTTGCAGCGCCGTCAAACTGCGGTGCAAGTTGTGGGCTTGGAAAATATAGCCAATGTTACGCCGCGTCTTTACTAATTTATCTTGGCTGGCATTGCACATCTCTTGACCGAGAATTTTCAGACTGCCAGATTGACCCGATCGCAATCCGCCAATCAATGTCAAAAGCGTGGTTTTTCCCGAACCGGAAGGCCCGGTCATCAGGACAATTTCACCTGCATATATTTCTAGGTTGATATCAAAAAGTACCTGTTTTTGCAGTTGACCTTGACCAAAGTAGTGGTCGAGTTTGTGCATGGAAATTACAGGCTCGGAAATCTGTAGGTTGGTGGTTGTGGGGTTAACAAGAGTGGATTTCATAAGTTAAGGATTCGGATTTTTTTAACCACAGAGGGCGCAGAGAACACAGAGAAAGATCGGAGAGAGATGAATAATTGGGATTAAAAAATGTCGGCGGGGTCGGCTGCTTGCAGTTTACGAGTGGCAATAGCTCCTGAAATACTGCACATAACCATGTTCAAAATTAATACTGCTAATGCTCGACCTATGGTCATGTATAAGGGTAAATTTGTAGCTTGACGAGTCACATGATATAGTGCTACAGAGACTCCTACTCCAGGTAAAAAACCGAGGACAGAAAGAATAATAGCTTCTTCAAAAACAATGCCGAGCAAGTAAATATTGCGGTAGCCCATTGCTTTGAAAGTAGCGTATTCTGCCATATGGTCGCTGACATCGGTTGACAGAACTTGATAAACGATAATTACTCCTACTACGAAACCCATCGCTACACCCAAGTTAAAGACAAAGCCGATCGCAGTATTTTTAGCCCAATAATTTTTCTCGAACTCGATAAATTCTTGTTTGGTCAAAACCTTGACATCCGACGGCAAATATGCTTTTAAAACTTGTTGGACTTGCAGCGAGTCAGCACCGGGTTGCAGTTGAATTAATCCGGCATTTACGCTTGCAGAATCCTGTCGGGGAAACAGGCGTAGATAATTTTGATCGCTGGTGATTAAAGCTCCGTCAGCGGCAAAAGATGCTCCAACTGTAAATAAACCGCCGATCGCAATTGTGCGCCGATCGATCTCAGTTTTAACAGATTGTCCCTGATTAATTTGGGCGATAGACCCTTGATAATCTCCCCTTGAAGCTCGGTCAAATAACACAGTATCCGGCAATTTAATCAAGTTCAAATTTTTGTTGACTTCTGGCAGGTCAAATGCAGGGCGATCGGGATTAAATCCCAACACCATAATCGACGTTTCCTGCCTAGTTTCGGGATTTTTCCAGTTGGCAATTTTCACGTAAAGTGGATCGGCTGATTTCACACCAGGTACATTCATCGCCTGATATAATCTGCGTCTTGGGAAAGAAGATAAATTCAGCAAATTCCGGCCTTGGGGATTCATCAAAACTAAGTCTGTTTGCAAAGTTTGGTGCAGGCGCGTATTGCTACTGTAAAGCGCATTTTGAAATCCCAACTGCATGAACATCAAAACGTCAGCAAAAGCAATTCCTGCTACTGCAACCGCCATTCGTCCTTTGTCGTGACTCAGTTGCAACCATCCGAGAGGAGTTCTGTTTCTTAACTGTTGTAAAGGTTTAATTAGTCCAATCATATCTCTCTTCTCTTCCTCTGTTTTCTCTGTGTCCTCTGCGCTCTCTGCGGTTAAAAAAATCTTAATTCTTAATTCCCGCCGATCGCAACTTTGACTTGCAAATTGGTCAATCCCGCTACTTTCTGACTGGAAGCGGCATCCAAACGCACTTTCACTTCCACAATTCGAGCATCAATATTCGCAGAAGGATCGGTGTTAACAATGTTTTGCCGCTGCACCTGCAAACCGATATATTCTACTTTTCCCTGCAATTCGCCCTGGAAAGAATCGCTAGTAATTTTGGCTGGCTGTCCAATCCGTACTTTGTCCACATCGCTTTGGTAGATTTCAGCCACCGCCAGCATTTCGCGAGTTTGTCCAAGTTCGACAATGCCATCGTTTCCCACTTTTTCCCCAGGATACGTGTGAATTTTCAGGACTTGAGCATCTCTGGGAGCGTGGATGTAAGCTAGAGCTAAATTGGCTTTGGCTTGTTTGGCGGCGGCTTGGGCGGAACCGACTTCGGCGGCGGCTGCTTCTATGTCAACGGGGCGCACTTCGGCGATGCGATCGAGATTTGCTTCCGCTTCGCCGATTTGCTGCTGTCGAGATTCCTGAATTTGGCTGAGTTTCGCTTGCGCTTCATTAATTTGTTGTTGGCGAGATTGCTGAATTTGATTCAGTTTGGCTTGCGCTTCGTTAATTTGTTGTTGGCGAGATTGCTGAATTTGATTCAGTTTGGCTTTTCCTTCGTTGAGTTGCTGTTGGGCTGTTTCGGTGGCGAGGGTTTTGCTGTCGCTAGTTGAGGCAGAAATTGCTCCTTGTTGGTACAGTTGCGAGTAGCGTCGCTGTTCGTTTGTAGCGTTGCGGAGTTCGGCTTCTATGCGAGCAATTGCTGCTTGTTGGGTTTGAATTTCCCCTTGCTGTTCGGCTTTTAGGCGCGCAATGGTGGCTTGTTGGGCTGTAATTTCGGTGCTGCGATCGACTTCTAAGCGAGCAACGATCGCCTGTTGCGCTGCGATCTCGTTACTGCGATCGGCTTCTAAGCGGCCAATAGTGGCTTTCTGGGCTTGAATTTCGCCATTTTTGGCTCCTGCTTTCACTTTTGCGAGATTTGCCTGGGAAACGCGTACTTGTTGTTGAGCTTGGTCAAAGGCTGCTTGCTGGCGATCGCGATTGTCGAGAATTGCGATCGTCTCACCTGTTTTCACTCTGTCTCCTTCTTTTACCAGGAGTCGATCGATCCTGCTTCCATCCGCCGCCCCAGAACCCGAAACTTTAATCACTTCTCCCCTCGGTTCCAATCGCCCCAAAGCTGTCACTGTGGTTAATTGGGATGCTGCGACGGCTGCTGCTGCGGTTGCTGCGTTGGGATCGGGAAGGCGCGATCGCCAGATCGTGTAACCAGTAGTTCCCCCAGCCGCCAGAGTGAAGAACGCTGCTACAACTAGGAGTTGTTTAACTAAGGGTGAATTGGAAGATAAGCTTTCTGCTGTTAATCGGTGTACCATGACACACCTCATGATTTGGGTAGGTAAAAACTAAACGGTTTAGTTCATACTTGAATACTAAACCGTTCAGTATAATGATGTCAATACCCGAAGCAAAAATTACAGAAACCAGAGATGGCCAGGACAAAACCAATCGAACCCGACGGAACATTAGGTGACAAAAGCGAGCAAATCCTGCAAGGTGCGATGCAAGAATTTTTAACCCACGGCTACGCGGGTACGAGTATGGACAAGGTAGCCAAGACGGGGGGAGTTTCCAAAGCCACGGTTTACAGCTACTTTCAAGATAAGGAGGGATTGTTTGCAGCCTTGGTGCAGTGGCTGGCGCGAAAAAAAGTCCATTTTACAATTCTGGATGAAGAACCCGCCGTAGCGCTGCGATTCATTGCCACAACTATATTGGATCAGGCGACGCACGAACCCGAATTTCTCAATTTCGTCAGGCTAGTGATTGCGGAGTCGGGGCGTTTTCCCCAGCTAGCGCAGACTTTTGTGAGAAACTTAGCTAAACCGGGTATCGATCGGCTGACTGAATATTTAACATTGCATCCAGAGTTAAAATTGTCCGATCCGGAGGCGACGGCGCGGATTTTTATTGGCTCTCTGGTATATTTCCAGTTAACGCAGGAGATGATGCACGGTAAAGATATTATGCCCATGGAGCGCGATCGAGCGATCGACGCTCTGCTGCACTTGATTTTGCCTGCGGAGTTAAATTCCTAGTGCGATCGAATGTTGATGGGAAGATGGGTGATGGGGTTAATTTTTGAGGTTTTGAGTAGTCGCTTTGGGAGTATCTCAGTTTAGCATTTCATAGTGCGAGCGGGGACGCTCGCTAGCCTTGCACCGATCGCGAGCGGGGACGCTCGCACTATAATAAAAATGCTTTTTTCAAAAAAGAGATGCTCCCGTCGCTTTCCCTCTCCCTTTCCCCCATCATTTGAGCTTTCAAACTTTGCTGTCAACTGTCAACTGTCAACTGTCAACTGTCAACTGTCAACCAACCTTTCCCTCAATTCAGCATCCGATAACTGTGGCAGTTGTTCTACAAACAATGTCAATTCTGCGATCGGCAAAGCCAATAAATTAGTCACGGCTGTTGGCAGCAGATCGTCCAAGTTAGTAACAAACATTTTCAATACACTTTCAGCTAACAACTTGACCGCTTCTTGCCGCCCCGATTCATCGACTGTCAGCATCGATATTGCCAGCAACAAAACCGTAAAATCCGCAGCAAACAACTTGGATATTGGAGATAAAAAAACAGTCATTTTCGGGCTTAAGTCTCCAAATCGAACTCGCAGAAAATTTTCCAAGATTAACCGCTGTTGTTCTTGTCTGCCTCGTTCTAGCCCTCGTTCTAGCCCTTGTTCCAGTCCTCGTTCTAGCCCTCGTTCTAGCCCTTGTTCTAATCCTTCTTCCCTAGCTTGTTGCTGTGCAGCTTGTATTTGTTCTCGAAAAAGTGGTGCGTGAGGCGTAGCCATCGCGTAGCGAATCGCCATAATTAACTCCCGCTCTTCTGGCTCTAATTTCTGTGGGATATCAGCTACTAAATTTGACTGTAACCGATACAATAATTCTAGCGCAGTAATCCGCAACGGATCGTCCGTTGCTAAAACGCTCATTTGGGCGATCGCCCTTTCCTGCACTTTCCCTTTGCCCAAAATCCTCAACCACAGAGTTTCGGGAGTTTCTGGCAACTGGTGAATCACCACAATTACCGATTCCCAATGCCCCGGCAAAAAATAAATTCCTTCAACCCAATTTTGCGAGTTCGGTATCGCACCAAAACCCTCTACCAATGCTTTCGATGCTGTAGGTGTTAAAATCCACAGTCTGGGCAACTCAGCATCATCAGAGGGAGTATTTTTTCTTTTAGCCCCCCGCTGCAATTCACCTCGCAAATTCCACAGCTTAATGATACAGCTAATCGCCTCGACCACATTTACTGGATTGCGAAACGGTTCAAAAATAGCAGTTGTACCAGCCATTTTCCCCAACAATCCTAGATTTTCGGAGTATTCGGGAATTGGGGTACCAGGAGTGAAGTAAACATCGATTTCTCGGACTTCGCTTGTCACATCGCGACCGACATTCACCGTACCGATCGGCGACAGCAATTCTTCCAGAAATTCTTTAGCAAAGCGATCGTGAATAAATCGCGTCATATAATTAAGACAATTTTTTATGAGTTGATTTTAGCATATTTCCAAGATATTTATTAAGCGAATTTCAACTTGAAACACTAAATAAATTCTTGAGTCTTTTTCTCACCCAATCTACAGGATTTACCTCATCTTCTTCTTGTACATCTACCAATTCCATTTCTCGCAGTTGCTGCTGTTTCTCCTTTAGTTCTTCATGTTTGACTATTTCTTGAATAATCCGTTCGGATAAATCTGGCCGTTCTAAAATCTTTTGTAATCCTTCTTTATTGATAGCAAACACAATAGTTTCTTCCAAAGCTTTCACCGAAGTAGTTCTAGGAATTCCCAGTATCAAAGAAAGTGTGCCAAAAAACTTGCCCCTACCCAGATGAGTCAGTTCCTTATCAGTTGCTGCGATAAACACTTCTACTGAACCAGAAAGAATCATATAAAAAGCATCTCCTGGGTCGTTTTCTCGGAACAAAAATTCTTGCGATTGCAGCCGTTGCCGATAGCCAACTTCCATGAGTTGTCGCAATTCTATATCGTTCAAAGTTTCAAAGTATTTTACCTGTCGCAACAAACTACTGAGGGAAGATAACTGTTTGCTTTCCTCTCCAACAAAAAGCATTCTTTTTGCGAGTTTATTAGATGTTTTGACATTGAATGGAAAATTGATTTCCTCCTGGCGAAAATGATACTCGATCGCAAAATTTAAAGAACTTTTAATAACTTCTCGATCCGTTGGTCGATCGGTCCACACTAAAAGTTCAAATTTAAAGCAATCATTGCCAAACTCGGCAAATAATACTTTCGGATTGGGTTCGTACAATACTCCTGCTTCTGTATAAGCAATGTTTAAAAGAGTTTCTGTTACTAACAGCGGGTCACTATTTCCGTCTACTTTTATCGAAAGTCGCAGGCAAAGTGTCGAATTTTCGTAACTCCTATTAACAATTTTGTTGCTAATCATATTACTGTTGGGAACTATGACGCTGGAGTCGTCGTTGGTTTTGATAATAGTCGATCGAATCGAGATTTTTTTGACTACTCCCATCAATCCTTCTAATTCCACGAAGTCTCCCACTTTGACAGGTCGATCTAAAAGCAGCGTTAGTCCGCTGACAAAATTGGTGGTTAAATCTTGTATTCCGAAACCAATTCCTACTCCCAATCCGCCCGCAATTACTGCAAAAGAAGCAAGGTTAAATCCTATTCCTTGGATCGCAATTATCACTCCCAGTGCTATGATTAAATAGCGCAAAATAACTGCTATGGCTTCCTGATTCCCCTCATCAATTCCTAGTTTTACGAGCAAGCGCTCTTTCAGAAAATCAGTAAAAGTTCGCGATACGATCAGCACAATCATGAATGATATTATCAGTTCCAGAAGCGATCGCAGCGATACAGAATTTTCCCCTATCTTAAATAAGGTTGCTGTAAAGAGCTGGAAAAGATTAGTCAGTAGTTCTTGGGGTACTGTATTCATTCTTATTTCAGAAAAATATTTGTATAACCAGCATTAAACCAGCTTGTAGTAAGGACTCAAGTCCTTAGTCCCAAGTTAGACAAAAAAGGAATGAAGTCCTGACTACAAACTTTTATTAATTTCTCGCCGATCGCGCGGGCGACAGGGTGTTCCCGTGCAAACAAAGCCGGCTGGCATATTTTCAAACACGCTGCTGCGAGCTCCGATTAAGGCATTTGCACCGATCGCAACACCAGGGCCAATGAAACAGTCGGCGGCAATCCAAACGCCGTTATTAATGATAACAGATGCTGTTATTAACCCAAAGGCTGGGTCTTGGGGGTCGTGAGTGCCGGTGCAGAGGTAACTTTTTTGAGAAATGACGCAGTGTTTGCCGATCGCAATTCGATCCAAACTGTACAATACAACATCATCTCCGATCCAACTATAATCACCGATTTCAATTTTCCAGGGATAGGTAAAACGAGCCGTAGGGCGGATAATTACCCCAAAACCTATTTTCGCACCAAATAACCGCAACAACGCGCTTCTGATGCTATTACAAGGATGTGGAGTGAGGGGAAATGCGATCGCCTGCACCAACCACCAAAGCAAAATTAGCCAACCACGTCTTCCGCGATCGAAATTTGATTGGTTGTACAGCCGCAAATCAATTAAAGATTCGCCTGTTAAAATATTTGGTTGGTTGTCGCCAATTGGACGATCGTTGATTTCAGGATTTGGGGAATTTGCGATCGGATGCGGCGGTTCCGGGTCGGGACTTGGCGTATAATGAGTCATCTAATGTTTGATTGAAAATCGAGTTTAGCTGTAAGGATTGCTGCATGATATTTCCAGTTGGGGACAATTTTAACTCTGAAAACACCAAGAATCTCGCACAATGCGACAATCCCAATCCCAGAATTGCCAAAGTGCGACTTTTACAAACAGCTTTGGTACTGCTTAGTAGCTTTTTTGTCGCAGAGTTAATCGCTGCGACGAGCTCTCACAGTTTATCCCTATTGGCAGATGCTGGTCATGTTTTGTCTGATGTAGCAGCTTTAGCGATCACTTTAACAGCTACTTGGTACTCGTCAGTAAAAAGAAGTAAATCGGTGGATTGCGCGATCGAATTGACTGCGGACACTATTGTTAAGAACAGGCAAGATGCCTGTTCCACAAAGAGTGAGTTTTCTGGTGGGGTGGGCATCCTGCCTGCTCGTGGAGAAATCATAGCAGCCTTAGTTAATAGTATCAGTTTAGTAGCGATCGCGCTTTGGATTGCAGCAGAGTCGATCGCCCGTTTGCAGTCCCCAACCCCCGAAGTAGAAGGACTCCCGATGTTAATTACCGCAATAGTCGGTTTAAGCATCAACTCAATCAATGCTTGCTGCTTGCACTCCTGCTGTCACGGCGACTTGAACCTCAAAAGCGCCTTTCTGCACGCAGTCGCCGACATATTTTCGTCGGTTGGAGTAATTTTAGCTGCGATCGCCGTAGCGTGGCTGCATTGGAATTGGGCTGACGGCTTAATTAGCTTGCTGGTATCGGCATCAATCATTTTATTAACTCTACCATTGCTAATTGAAAGCATCCAGTTGCTGCTAGGAAATGTATCAGCAATATCCGCAATTCAAGAACCTTGCGATTGCGAAAAAGTGAGCGCCGAAAAATTGCTGTTTCCATCTCTCGAAGAACTAATTAAATGATGTCTCCTCATCTGCGTTCATCAGCGTACATCCGCCACCATCTGCGGTTAATATCCAAAGTATAAAAGATAGGTATATAATGAAAATAGAACAGAGCAAAATCAAAGTTATGTCAACTACACCAAAAACAGAGGAAAAAAGACAATGGATTTAGAGCAAGCAGTTTTAGATAAATTGCGGGAATTACCCCCGAATCACCAGCAAGAAGTTTTAGACTTTGCTGAATTTCTTCATCAAAAAAACATTCTCAAGCGACCTCTGAAAAGCGTCAAAGGAATGTGGGCTCATTTAGATATGGATATCACCGAAGAAGATATTGCCCAAGCTAGAAAAGAAATGTGGGGAAATTTTCCGAGAGGCGATATTTAATGACAGCCGTTGTCGCCGACACTCATACAATTATCTGGTATTTGCGGGAGAATGCTCGATTATCGCAAGCAGCAATGACTGCTTTGGATACAGCATTAGCAGGAGGGAATTCGATTTATGTGTCCGCAATTTCTGTGGTAGAATTAGGTTATTTAGTGGAAAGGTATCGATTGCCCGAAGAGGCATTTGAGCAGTTAATCAATGCCTTATTCGATCGGGGGACTGGGTTAGCCATCGCCCCTTTGGATTTAATCACAGCACAAACTCTGCGTCAGATTCCCCGCGATGTGGTACCAGATATGCCAGACAGGATTATTGCCGCCACTGCTTTATCTTTAAGTCTTCCGTTAGTCACCCGCGACGCAAAAATTCAAGCGTTAACCACTATTCAGACAATTTGGTGAGTATGGGTGGAATTGACAGTGCAATCTAAGAAACCGGGTTTTTTCCGAAATCTTTCATACATCCTGTAGGGGCGGGTTCGCCAACCATAATCGCCTGAAACAAACAATTTCAAAAACCCGCCCCCACCCAACCAACAATCATCATGTACATTTTTGCGATGCGATGCAAATTTCAGGTTGATGTGGGTTATCGGTGGTGTGGGGGCGGGTTTATATAGATGGTTGGTAATTGTTATGTATTGTTGGTGAACCCGCCCTACAAAATATCGTAAAATCATGATAAAATAAACATCGGTGTTATTGACAACTCCCCACAATGGACGAAACCCGCGCCCAAGCCTATCTGCAACTAATTCAAACACTCCTGACTTGCCCCAACGGTGAGAAACAGCAAATTTTACAGGCTAACTTAGAATTGGTAGATTCGGGGTTTCTGCAATTTTGCGAGGTAGTAGCAGAAAACTGGGCAGAGGAAGGACAGGAAAATCAGGCTAATTATTTACGAAATCTTGCCAGTCAGCTAGGGGAATTATTGGGATGAATGATGAGGGAGATAGCGATAACTCTGAAGGTGAAAATTCACCAGAGTATGCAAACTTTATCCTAGACTTATTGCAAGCAGAAGAAGAGAGCAACAGCGATATTAAAGTAATTTACCCCATGCTGGCCGGGCGGCAACATCTCCTCAATGACCGTTTTGCCGAGATTTTACAGCAAGTGGCCCGGAATTTAATTGCCGAACATCCCGAAGCAATTGAATCTATTCTCGGCCTCATTGGAAACTTGAGTAATCATATTAGTAACTTTGCGCTGGGAAAAAGAGCGAATAATCTTGAAATTGCCATTACTGGTTATCAAATACTTTTAAATAATTGGGAACCGGGAAGCGAAAATTGGGCAACGACGCAAAATAATCTGGCACTTGCCTACACTTACAGAATCAGGGGAGAGAAATCAGAGAATATCGAAAGTGCGATCGCATATTTCACTGCTGCATTAACTATCCGCACCCCCGATGCCTTTCCCGAAGATTGGGCGGCGACGCAAAATAATCTGGCAATTGCCTACAGTGACAGAATCAGGGGAGAGAAAGCAGAGAATATCGAACTGGCGATCGCATCTTTCACTGCTGCATTATCCGTCTACACCCGCGATGCCTTTCCCGAAGATTGGGCAAGGACGCAAAATAATCTGGCAATTGCCTACAGTAACAGAATCAGGGGAGAGAAAGCAGAGAATATCGAACTGGCGATCGCATCTTTCACTGCTGCATTAACCGTCTACACCCGCGATGCCTTTCCCGAAAAATGGGCTATGACGCAAAATAATCTGGCAGTAGCCTACACTTACAGAATCAGGGGAGAGAAAGCTCAGAATATCGAACTGGCGATCACATCTTACAACAAGGCATTAGAAGTACGCACCCGCGATGCCTTTCCCCAAAATTGGGCAACGACGCAAAATAATCTGGCGGCTGCCTACTGTAACAGAATCAGGGGAGAGAAAGCAGAGAATATCGAACTGGCGATCGCACTTTATCACAAGGCTTTAACTATTAGCACTCGCGAGGCTTTCCCACAAGAACATACAGAGACTTTATCTAATTTAGGTAATTTTTACCGAAGTAACCAGCAATGGCAACTCGCTTATGATACCTATGCCGCAGCGATTGAAACAGTAGAATTTTTACGGGGCGAGATTCAATCTGGCGATGAAAGCAAACAGAAATTAGCCGAAGAATGGAATCAACTTTATCTGGGCATGGTGGAAGTTTGCATAGAACTCGAACACTACACCGAAGCGATCGAATACGTCGAACGCAGCAAAGCCCGCAACCTTGTAGAACTCTTTGCCAACCGTGACATCAAACCTAAAGGCAATATCCCAGAAACTGTTCTAAACGAATTGTCGCGCCTCAGTCGAGAAATTGAGGCCCAAAAGCGCCGACTGGAAATCGAACAAATAAACCGTAACAGCAAAGGTGGCATGATATCAGAAACCCGGCTTCTTGAAGAAACCCAGTTTCTGGGCAAGCGCACTCATATCAATCAATTACAGCAACAACTCGATGAATTGATTACCCACGATATCAAACCCATCGATCCTAACTTCAGCCTCACCCAAAAAGTTGAACCGATTCCCTACAGCGATATTCAAGCCCTCACAGCAGAAAATACTGCTATCCTTCAGTGGTACATCCTGGGCGACAAATTCCTCACATTCATCATCACCTCTCAATCACCAACTCCTATAGTCTGGCAATCTTCAACAGAAGACTTTGAAGCCTTAATAAATTGGGATAACGAGTATCGGAAAGACTACAAAGAGATAAAACCCCAATGGAAGCAAAAACTAGCCTCCCGCCTCCAAAACCTAGCTGAGATTTTGCATCTTGATCAGATTTTAAAGAGTATTCCGAAACCGTGCGATCGACTGATTTTAATTCCCCATCGCTTCCTGCATCTTTTCCCCCTTCATGCGTTGCCAATCTCCCACGAAAGGGATTTTGAAAGCGGATACACCGATGAAATCGATTCTTCTATCACTGTATCCCTATCTAAATCAGAATCGTGCCTTCTCGACTTATTCCCTGGTGGAGTCAGCTATGCCCCCAGTTGCCAACTACTGCAACAGGCGAAACAGCGACAACGCCCTAATTTCTCTCACCTATTTGCTATTGCCAATCCTACCAAAGACCGCTACTTACTTGAACTGCAAGCCGCTAACATCCGTCACAAATTCAAATCTAATGATTTCTTGGCAAAAGATGATGCTAATAAGAACGCAATTATAAACGCGAAACTCAGCTTTGCCAACTGCGCCCATTTCGGTTGTCACGGCGAATTTGAGCCTGACTCGCCTTTGGAATCATCCCTGGTATTCGCAAATAAAGAACGTTTGACACTCTTGGAAATCTTGAATCTTGACCTAAATCAATGTCGTCTTGTCACTCTCTCCGCCTGCGAAACTGGATTGACAGAATCCAAAACCAGCGATGAATATATCGGCTTACCTTTCGGATTTCTCTTAGCAGGTAGCCCTAGTATGGTCAGTACCCTTTGGAAAGTGGATGAACTCGCCAGCACTTTGTTACTGATTCGGTTCTATGAAAACCTAGAAACTCTATCAACGGTTACTGCTCTCAATGAGGCGCAGCAATGGCTGCGTAATTTGACCTCAGAAGGGCTAGAAGTCTTATTAGAAGACCTCAAACCCCAAATCGACCAAATATTTGAACAACTGCCTCTAAAGGAACGCACACGCTATGTTAATGCACCTCTGAAGGCTGCAAGTAACCGCAAGCCGTTTCCTTTTGTTGAACCTCATTACTGGGCTGGCTTCGCTGCGATCGGCGTTTAGCAATCCTGACAAAACTTGTCCAAATTTTTCGTGCTTATGTAAATAAGTACCAGTATTAATGGTACTCCTGCGTAAACGCCAGCAGTTATTAGCGAACCCAATACAACAGCAAAACCTTGACTCAATACGTCTTTAAAGGCTTGCGTACAAATATGAGGACGCAATTTATCTGCTGATTTTTCTAACCTGCTAGGTTCATTCGGGTCTT
Source organism: Microcoleus sp. PH2017_09_SFU_O_A (assembly GCF_020738625.1). Classification (NCBI taxonomy): domain Bacteria; kingdom Bacillati; phylum Cyanobacteriota; class Cyanophyceae; order Oscillatoriales; family Microcoleaceae; genus Microcoleus; species Microcoleus sp. PH2017_09_SFU_O_A. The sequence continues at coordinate 21,184 of NZ_JAEQCF010000010.1, read as the reverse complement.
TTGCACCTAGATCGTTGTCTAATTCTCCTGACTCAATTGCTAAGGTTTCGGCTGCATATTCTAAATCGCCTTCACACTCTTGAAGTACATCAAGGGCTTTTAGAGCATCGGGATATTCTTGTAATTGGGAGCGATACTGTTCAATTTCTGATTGGGTAATGGTAGTCATTGGGATAATGGCGATCGATTAAATGAATAATTCTTATTTTGCCATAATTATCATACTTATTTTGTGCAGAAACCCGGCGGTTGAAATAGCATTGATACAAATGAAGAAATCCGGCGGTTAGAAACCGCGTCTACACAAACAATGTCCGCCTCCGCGGACTAATACAAAATTCGGCTGAAATATCCTGTTTATTTCTTAGTTTCAACCGCCGAATCACTAACTACCGGCGGCGACAAAGTAGGCTCAGATTCTGCCACATTCAACTGGCCGCCGCAAGAGCGCAACTCGTAAAGTTTTGCATTAATTTGATACTCATACTGACTCAATAACCTTGCATAAATATAGCCAGCTTTTCCATCCAAAAAGCCGAGCTGAATAAAGTAAAATAAAATAAATCTGAGGAGTGGTTTCAAAGGCAGCCGCACCCAAACTTTTTTGAGAAATCGCTTCCGCTGCACTGCATCTCCAAATAAGTGAGCGCCAATAGTGCCGCTGTCATCGCGCCCTTCAATAATATTGTAATAAACGCGGGCTTCCCAATTTGAATATCTGTTGTGCCGTTCTATCCAATGAAATAAATCGCGATAATCCTCGTGGATCATATCATGTTTTAAGTAGCCGACTTGACCTGCTAAAATGACGTGTTCGTGAACTTCGTTGTCACCTGTGTTGGGGACGGATTCAGTGCCGAGATTTTCGTAACGGCCTTTTTGATGCTTGAACAAACGCAAATTCCAGTCGGGATATCGGCCGCCGTAACGCAGCCATTGACCTAAAAAGAAGACTTTGCGGTTGAGGTAGTAGCCGTCAAAATTCGGATCGGCGATCGCCCGCGCGATTTCGTCCCAAAGTTCCGGGGGGATGCGCTCGTCGCAATCGACAATTAATACCCATTCGTTGCGAAAGGGCAGGTTGTCCAAAGACCAATTTTTCTTTTTCGGCCAGCGGTTGTCGAAGTAGAATTGTACTACTTTGGCACCGCTACTGATGGCAATTTCTACCGTGCGATCGCTGCTTTGGGAATCAACCATGAAAACTTCATCTGCCCTGGCAATGCTGGCCAGACACGCAGGTAGATTAAGTTCTTCGTCTTTTGCCGGAATGAGAACTGAAACCGGAATCTTTGATGAACTAGATGTCATAATCGAGTGCTTGAACCTGAATGCGGTCGAGTTATTGTGAATGAAGTGCGATCGGCATGGTAGCGCCGACGACTTTAACAGCGAGGGATATTGCCTATAGCCTAATGCCTGCTGGTCGATTTCGGTGGAAAGATCAGGCCCTGAAGGGCTGCACTTAAATAACCGATTTGACCCCAAGCAAAAACGAAATTTTCAAAGCGCAGCCCTGGATCTCTAATGTATTTAAAAGACTTGTATACACCCCTCAGTATTCTTTCACCGCCCCGTCCAAGCTGAGCAATACCTGCTCGATCGGACAATTGTTCCCGATAACACTCGCTGATGCCTTGCCACCAACCGCGATCGAGAAACCAAGCTTGCTTGAGCCTTTCTACAGCCACATTGTGCAGAACCAGGGCCTCGGGCAGATAAACCACTTGCCAGCCTAACTCTAATGCTAATTCTGTCGCGCGCAATTCTTCATTTGACAGCAACTTTGTGCCGACTCTACCGAGTTTGACATCGAAGCCACCAATTTGTTCGAGAAAAGCACGCCGGATCGAGTAGTTTACACCCCTGGGAGTCAAACCGGCAGCAGTTACGTACTGGCAAGTATCCCCTAAATCGTAAACTCCCAAGTTTTGGGCCAATCCGGGCGATAGCCATTTGGGTGCACAGACTCCACAAGGCCACAGCAAGTTAACTTTGCCGCCGGCTACGGCTAGTTTTTGATTGCTTTGATAGGCGGCGTGCAGCACCCTGAGCCAATTCGGCTCAGCAATAGCGTCGTCGTCGAGATAAGCTAATATTTCGCTGCGAGCTTCCTTGGCGCCGGTGTTCCGCGCTACTGACAGACCGATTTTGGGTTCCCAGACATACTTGAGGCGGCAGTCGGAGAGTCTTGCTTCTACCACCTCGCGAGTGCTTGTCGTGGTACTTTTGGGGCTGGCATAATCGTTAGAACCGTTATCCACTACTACTACTTCAAAGTTATCGGGAAAATCTTGTACCAGCAAGCTGTCGATCGCCCCAGCTAAATAGCTGGCGCGATTGTGAGTGCAAATTATGGCTGATATCTGAGGTTTGGGCATGGGGCATGGGGCATTGGGCATTGGGAAGAAGGCCCGCGCAGGGCATTGGGCATTGGGGATAGTCTCTATTTTTTGCTTCTTTTCTTCTCTCTGCAAATTGGTAAGGGCGTAACTCACTTGCTGGAAAACGGCTATGTTGGGAAATTTGATGTAGTTATTCTGATATTGTCCTATCAATGCTATTATCGCCTAAAAATCATTGGTAATCAAACAAATAACTAATAACCAGCAACCAATAACCAGCAACCAATAACCAGTAACCAGTAACCAATAACCAATAACCAGTAACCAGTAACCAATAACCAGTAACCAATAACCCTTCGACCCTTCGACTACGCTCAGGGAACCGCAAATAACCAATAACCCTTCGACCCTTCGACTACGCTCAGGGAACCGCAAATAACCAATAACCAATAACAAATAACCAATAACCAATGACTAAAATAATCTTAGTAACTGGGCCGGCTCGAAGTGGTAAAAGTGAATGGGCCGAAACTCTGGCTGCTGCTTCGGGAAAACAAGTAATCTATGTGGCTACTGGCATGGTTGATGAAACAGATTTGGAGTGGCTGCGCCGCCTCGAACAACACCGAAATCGCCGCCCGGTTCATTGGAAAACTCTAGAAGTGCCGATCGACTTACCGACATTTGTCCGCACTGGTAAACCATCGGATTGCTTGTTAATTGATTCCCTCGGAACTTGGACGGCGAATCTTTTAGAACAAGAAGCCACACTGTGGACTGCTGCACAGCAAGATTTGCTAGCGAGTTTGAAGTCAACTGCGGCCGATGCAATTTTTGTAGGAGAGGAAACAGGATGGGGTGTTGTGCCTGCTTATCCGGCGGGGCGGCTGTTTCGCGATCGCCTCGGCACACTCGTCCGTCAAATCGGGGCGATCGCCGATACTGTTTATCTCGCCACCGGAGGTTACGCCTTGAACCTGTCCGCTTTGGGTACGCCACTACCGCCCGCCAAGAATTAACAGACGGAAGCGCGATCGACTTTTAGAGCAAAAAGCTCGGTTTGCCCGCAGACAATTTTAACTAAAAATCAGCTATAATTATAATTAAGCTCGAAAACTCAAAAATCACATCAATCACTCCAAAAAAATACTCCATCGGGCAACCAGCACAACAATTTGACACCTAAAATAGTCGGCTTTTGAAAGAATGTCAAATATCAAATGTCTCTTGAGATAGAGATCAAATTTAAAGTTTAAAGTCTAAAATTACCAATGAATTGCAGGATTGAGTAAAAGCTATGGCATCAGAAAGTGAAGTCAGAAAATATATTGCTTACTGGTTTCAGTTAGGCAAAAAAGTATTTATTCGCAACGGTTCCGAAGCGCTGCTACCAAAATCGGTAATTGCGGGCGATCGCTACAGCAGGGAATTTGAAGAATGCTGGCAAAAAATCATCTCCTCCGACAGCGGAGACTCCTACCTGCAAGGCACCAACGAAACAATCGCCGAACTGCTGACACCAGCATGGGAAATCAGTCCCTGTGCGCGCTGCGCCATGCCCGTACCGTTGCGCGATGCTGGAATGCCGCCGGAGTTGTGTCCCTGTAACGACTTAGCCAACTGGCCCGATACCGAAATGCCCCGACCCCGATCGCCCGTCAGCACCAAATCGCAACTTTCAAGCATTCGCGATCGACTTCTCAGAACCGGCAGGGAGTGAAAATCGCGATAGGAGGGGAATCGGAGAGGGGGTGGCCAGAAATGGGGTTTTTCGCCAAAACAAGCGTTACAACCTTGGATACTCCACTAAAAAACCCGGTTTCTTTAGTCCTTTGCCAACTGACAACTGTCAACTGCCAACTGTCAACTGTCAACTGTCAACTGTCAACTGACTAACCAATTCGGTTTTCTCTATCTCACAATAGTGGCGAGAAGGCCACAAATTGTTACAATGTCTTTACAATGCTTCACACTAGGTCTGAGTTTATGGATGTCAAGACGGTATCGCCAGCCTCCCCGCCAACTTACTCAAATTCAGGGACTCACACTGCAATCGGCAATCTCAAAGAGGTAGAAACAGTTCCCCTGCAAGCAGTACAAGTAGAAATAGAAAGTCCCGCAGCGACTCCCGAACCGCTCAAATCAGCCAAAGATATCGCCTATGAGTTGGCAGGAGAAGCTGTGCGCTACGATCCAGTTGCGATCGCAGCCCAATACAAAAATCGCCCCCTGCAAGTCTGGAAAAGGCTGTTGAGCGTTGTTTGGACATTTTTTAGCTTCGCCTTCAGTTTGTGGTTTGACGGCAAAACAGGCCGCGTCGCCAAGAACCAAAAACGTCGCGCCGCCCGACTCAGAGACATTCTCGCCCAACTCGGCCCAGCTTTCATCAAAATCGGACAAGCACTTTCAACTCGCCCCGACTTAGTACCGCCGGTATATTTAGAAGAACTAACCACGCTGCAAGACCAATTACCAGCGTTTCCCAACGAAGTAGCATATCAATTTATACAAGAAGAATTGGGCGCACACCCCAAGGATATTTACGCCGAAATCACCGCAGATCCGATCGCAGCAGCATCCCTCGGACAAGTCTACAAAGGCAAACTCAAAACCGGCGAAACCGTCGCCATCAAAGTGCAACGACCCGGTTTAGCCGAAAACATCGGCTTAGATATTTACATCCTGCGGCGCGTCGCAGTTTGGGCGCAAAACAACTTCAAAATCATTCGCAGCGACCTCGCCGGAATTATGGACGAGTTGGGCGAGCGCATTTACGAAGAAATGGACTACACCCACGAAGGACACAATGCCGAACGCTTCGCCGAACTCTACGGGAATCTGAAGGATATTTACGTTCCCAAAATCTACTGGGAATATACCCGCCGCCGCGTCTTGACCATGGAGTGGATCACCGGCATCAAACTCACTAATTTAGAAGCCGTCAAGGCTCAAGGAATTGACGCTCCTTACTTAATTGAAGTGGGGGTGCAGTGTTCTCTCAGACAGCTTCTAGAACACGGTTTCTTTCACGCTGACCCGCATCCCGGCAATCTTTTGGCAACTCCTGACGGTCAGTTGGCTTATCTCGATTTCGGGATGATGAGCGAAGTCAAACCTTATCAGCGGTACGGCTTGTTGGAAGCTGTGGTGCATTTGGTAAACCGCGACTTTGAAGGTTTGGCCAGAGATTACGTGAAGTTGGAGTTTTTAACGCCAGACACGGATTTGACGCCAATTATTCCGGCTTTGGCTGGGGTGTTTAACAATGCTTTGGGTGCTAGCGTTGCCGAACTCAATTTCAAAAGCATTACTGACGAACTTTCGGCGGTGATGTACGAGTATCCTTTCCGAGTTCCCGCTTACTATGCTTTGATTATTCGATCGCTCGTTACGCTAGAAGGGATTGCCATTAATGTCGATCCAGAATTCAAAGTGCTGAGTAAAGCTTATCCTTACGTAGCAAAACGGCTGTTGAGCGACCCTGCACCGGAATTGAGAGCATCCCTGCAAGATTTATTGTTCAAACAAGGCGAATTCCGCTGGAATCGCTTAGAAAACTTGCTGAACAATGCCCGCGAAAGCGACGATTACGATGTGAGCAAAATCCTCAACCAAGCGTTAGAGTATTTATTTTCTCAAAGAGGAGATTATATTCGCGATCGGATTGTTGCTGAATTGGTGAAAAGTCTCGACACACTTTCGAGCAATGCTGTTGCTAACGCCAAAGCAGTCGTCGGCGAATGGTTTGGAGTCAAAGCAAATCAACCTGTAGTTTCACAAACCGAACAAAAAAACCTCGAACACATCAAGCGGATTTGGGATATTTTGCAATCAACTCCGGGTTTTGACGGCATGAAAGTATTGCAACTACTGCCGCAATTATTAGTGAAACCAGAAGTGCAGAATATGGGCCAGCAAGTCGTCGGCGGTTTAGCTCAAAGAGCAGTTGCTAGATTAATTCGCGAGTTTTTACTTTCCGAGAAACCGGCAGCTATTCCTGAAAATGGCAGCTATCCTCATACTTCGCCTCAATTGTCTTTGCCGGCGGCGAAGTAGTTAGATCGGGAGTTGGGAACCGCAGATGTTAGCGGATGAATACGGATGAACGCAGATGAAATGATATCAATTCCGGCTGCACCGTCAGGTGATGTTGACTGTAGATTGTAGACTGTTAACTGTTGACGGTTTAAACAATACCGATGCAACCGGAAACGATATCAGCTCATAGTGCGATCGTAAAAAAAAGAAAGTCCAGGCGCAACAATCAGATAAAAAAAGGTACGTAGTTGCGCTTAAGCGCTGTTCTATCTATGAAAGTCCAGGCGCAACAATCAGATAAAAAAGGTACGTAGTTGCGCTTAAGATCTGTTCTATCTATGAAAGTCCAGGCGCAACAATCAGATAAAAAAGGTACGTAGTTGCGCTTAAGCGCTCTTATCTTATATACAATAGTTCGGACAGTTTTAGCTTTGATATAGTGTCCGAAACCATTACTGGCTATGTAGTGGACTATTTTTTTAAGGTTTAAGTCGATCGCACTCGTTGCTTAAAATGCGTTAAAAATGGCAGGGCTTCCTCGCCATCGGCTTACAGGGCCGTTAAAAAACTGTCCGAACTATTTTTTTCAGAAAATAAACAAATTTATTGAATTAACCGCGCAACAATCGCCCTGCTTGTGCGTGCGCTATCATGGAAGGATTCACAGAAAATCCTCGATGGGGAGTCAACCTATGCAAGCAATCCTTTTAAGCCGTGAAGAAGTTGCGAAACGTGCCAAGCAATTGTATGAAAGCACCATCCGCGAAAAGGTAGAAGTGGAAAAGAACATCGGCAAGATGGTAATCATCGACATTGAGACAGGTGATTATGAAGTCGATAAAACTGGATTGCAAGCCTCCCGTAACCTTAGCAAGAAGCACCCAAACGCTAGACTATTTGGTATTCGTATTGGATATAACGTTGCTGTCTCATTTGGTGGTGTCATGGAGCGTGTATACAAGTGATTTCAGGGATTGTGACAAATAGACACGCAACAGTAACGCTGACTTTCTTGCTATCGAATGGCTCAAGCATCCCTATTGAGTTTGTGATAGATACAGGCTTCACTGGGGAATTATGTCTTCCTCTAGAGGCTGTTTTATTGATGGGCTTGACCTTTAGACACGACATTCCCGCAAATTTGGCAGATAATAGTGAAGTCTTGCTACCAATTCACGAAGCGATCGTCCTTTGGGATGGTGAAGAGCGAGAAGTCCTTGTCATTGCCACAGGAAGGCGACCTTTACTTGGAACTGCCTTGCTGGATGAGCAAGAACTTGTTATTCAGTTTACAGAAGGTGGGTTGGTGACGATCGATGAATTGTAGTTGTTCTCAAGGTTGCAAGTACGCGCGATCGAAGCTATTAAAATTGCGTAAGTTTACAAGATCGTGTCACTTTTTTTTGCCGACAGGGCGATCGGGGTGGTTGATTCTTGGAGTTAAAATCAAAGCAGACAACAAGCTGTTGAGAATGTTCGGAGTTTAAACCGCAGATGTGCGGTATAATCCAACTAGGAATAGTATTGTACCGCATCTGCGACACAATTCTAAGTTAGCTGCTGTTGGTCTAATCTATAAAATCCTGACAGACAGTCCCATATGACAGACATAACTGACAAAAAACGAAACTTGTGAAACAAAATTTAGTTAACTTAGTGAACAGTATTGATTTTTCAAGTCTAAAGCAATGGCTCACGAATTTACCTTTGATTTCAAAAGTTGTTGATGTAATTGGGCCAGTGGCAGCCGTTGTCGGTTTGATAGTAAATCTTCCAAAAGCTTACTCTCGATTAAGAGGGATAATTGTTAAACTTGAGGTCAGGAAATTTACTCTAGTTGAGAGAGTTCCAGGCTTGGTTGATTTTCAACTTGACTTATGCATATATGCTTTTAACGGGAATGCTGTAATTCGAGAAATTTATTTAGTAAATAAGCATGAATTTTATTTGCAATACAATGAGCCTATTTGTTTGCATAATGATCCAGATAATAATAAGCCAAGTAACAAAGCAAAGGTAACGCTTGCTATTCCTAGAACTGAATTTGAATTTACTCAATTTGTTGAGAATAGATTTCAGGATCTTCTTTTAATGAGATTAAGAGATGCACAAATAGATATTCTTGAAGTTCAGGTATCTGAAAATTCACTTACGTGTTTAACAATGGCTGGCAGATTAAAAGGAAAAATTACTGATGGAGGAAATTTTTCAAGTATCCCATTGGAAAATTGGCGTGTATTAGTAAAATATGATCAGCGCGAAGCCGAAACAGAGCTTAATGCAACAATTATAGATAACAATCAAACAATAATTGACTGTTAGTTTATTATGGTTTGCATGGCTAGAGCTAACAAGCAATTGCAACGGAACGGAGCATTACGCCTTCTGGTATGATGCTAGTATTATTGCCGTCCGCTGAATTGCAGGCCGTTATACTGCAAAAACTGCAAAAAACCCGGTTGATTCAATAAACCGGGTTTTTATCTATTCGATCGCCCTCAACCAAACTTACAATTACAATCGATCGAGGTAATTTACGTAAGTTTACAAGATCCTGTCACTTTTTCTCACTGGGAGGGCGATCGGGGTGGTTTATTTTTTATTTTGTGAGTTAAAATGAAAGCAGACAACAAGCTGTTGAGAATGTTCGGAGTTTAAACCGCAGATGTGCGGGATAAGCCAACTAAAAATGTAATTGTACCGCATCTGCGACACAATTATAAGTTATGATTCTGAATTATTAAGTATTGGAAAGCCGATGGGAAGAAACATAGATGATATAGACCAAGAGATTGAGCATCTCATGTCATTAACAGAAAACGGCGGTGGTTTTGGCGACCCGGACGTAAAAGAAGCATACGATAGGAAAATCCAGGTTTTGTTGAGTCTTCGGCAGCAAGAGATCATAAAAAACAAGTCTGAATCTGGGCAAGAAAGTCAATTATCTAAACTTGGAGTGTTAGAGGAACGTATTACTGCTCTAGCCTTCTTTGAAGGTAATATTTCAGAGTGGATATCCGATACTTGTCACTTATTAACAAGTATTTTTGGAGAGTCACATCACAGTATCAAAGATATATCTCTAATCTTGAAATCGATAGAATACGATCCTCCGGGTGAACTAGCATCGGATTTATATCCCCAGGATGAGTGGGTGAAAGTCAAAGAGCGTATCGTGGAAATTCTTCAAATTTGCCGACGAGAATTAGAGATTATGTCTGCTCAATTTTCTCAAAGTCCGATGGCTAGTTCGACTAAGAGTTTTGGATATGTAAGCGCAACACGGATTCAGGAGCTAAAGTCAATAAAATCGAAGCGAGTTGATTTGACAAAATTAATAAGACTGTGCGAGGAACTTAATATTGCTCATGCTAATGAACTTAACCTGGCTACAGCAATGCTTCTAAGGGCAATATTAGATCATGTTCCTCCAATTTTTTCTAAGGCTTCATTTAAAGAAGTAGCTTCGGGGTATGGTGGAAAAAGTTTTAAGGATACAATGCAACACCTTGAAAATGGAGCCAGAAAAATAGCAGATTCTCATCTTCATGTTCAAGTTCGGAAAAAAGAAGTCCTTCCTACTTCTTTACAAGTTAACTTCTCTCAGTATCTAGATGTTTTGCTTGCAGAAGTGATTGCTATTCTGCAACCTGAAGAAGCATAACAATCCGCACCCTCGAGCGCACCAATAGCTAACCCGGACATGATATTACACGCAAAAAACTGCAAAAAACCCGGCTTCTTCAAGAAACCGGGTTTTTATCTATTCGATCGCACTCAAGCGACTCTACAATTACTTCACGCTAGAAATGCCAGTCAAATCGCTACTTGTTAGCGGGTTAATTGGACTTGCAGCCGGAGTAATTAAGAGGCTGTTGTCCTTAGCAGCATTCGCAGTTGGAATAATCGCACTATTAACACTCGCCGCTTTCAAAGGAATGATTGGCTGAGTTTGAGCGCTGGTGAGAGAAGTCAACAAGCTCTTTGTGTCGTAGATGAGGATGTCATCGTCGGTTTCGCTAAAGGTCTTCATGGTTGGAATTGAACCACCATTTAGCAAGATGTCATTGGTGGTAGTTTTCGCAGAAGTTGCTATTGCAGTAACTGGATTAGTAACTGTTGTCAATGGTTGCAGAATCAGACTTGCTGCTGCGGTAGTCGTGCTGCTTGACAGACTAATTGGTGCAGTTGCTATTGCGGGATTAGTACCTGTTGTCAATGGTTGCAGGCTGAGACTTGCTGGTGCAGTAGTTGTGCTGGTTGATAGACTAATCGGTGCAGTCGTCGTGCTGGTTGGCAGACTAATTGATGGAGGAGTAATGCTGGATAAGCTAGTGCTAGAACCGCTACTAACCAATTCTAAAATATCATCGCTATCAACAGGTTGACCAGTCAAAATATCGATACTCAACGGTGTGTTGAAAGCGACCGGAAGCGCACCTCCGGGAGTGATGGAGACAAAGCGAGAACTGTCAACTGTTTTGGCTTGAGTATCTTTCAACCAAGCTAAATGTTCACCGGTGCCTGCGATGCTGATCAAGGCATCGTTAGTGTAATTCTCGCCGCCTTGAACGATTTGCAATTGCTCAAAGGTGAGGTCTTGGGTGAGTCCGAGGTAATCGCGATCGCCCTGGAAGTAGAATATATGATCTAGTCCCGAACTTGGTGCTAGTACAAATATGTCGGAACTACTGCCTCCAATCAAGGTATCTTGACCATTTCCGCCCTTGAGCACGTTGTTGCCTTCGCCGCCGTAGAGACTGTCATCGCCATCGTTACCATTGAGGCTGTCGTTACCGCTGTTGCCGTTTAAGAAGTCGTTGCCATTACCGCCATCGAGGGTGTCATTGCTGCTGCCGCCATCGAGACTGTCATCGCCTTCGTTACCCAAGAGGTTGTCGCTGCCAGCTTCCCCGGTTAGCAAGTCGTTGCCGCAACCGCCGTCGAGGGTGTCTTTACCGGCACCTCCCAGCATCGTGTCGTCGTCGCATTCGCCGAACATCAAGTCGTCGCCGTTGCCTCCGCCCATGAAGTCGTTGCCACCACCACCTGTGAGGGTGTCGTCGCCGGAATCGCCGGTGAGGGTGTCGTCGCCGGAGTCGCCGAAAACCATGTCGTTACTGGCGCCGCCGTCCATCATGTCGGTTTCGTCGCCGCCGTAGAGGGTGTCTTCTCCGACTTCGCCCAAAATCGTGTCTTGCCCTTGACTGCCAAATATCAAGTCGTTGCCGGCACCTCCGAACAGTTTGTCGTCATCGATGCCACCGTCAATTTTGTCGTTGCCGGCACCTCCAATTAATTGGTCGTTTCCGGTACCGCCGAAGAGTTCATCGTTGCCAGCGCCGCCGTCGATGGTGTCGTAGCCGGAACCGCCGTCGATTTTGTCTTCGCCTGCTTCTCCAAAAATCAGGTCATCGTCTTCGTTGCCCCAAATGTTGTCGTTGCCAGCGCCACCGTAAATTGAGTCGTTGCCTGCTTGAGCCCAAATGTTGTCGTTGCCGTCACCGCCGAGAATTGAGTCTGCGCCAGAACCGCCATCGATGTTGTCGTCTCCGACTTGTCCGAGGAGGGTGTCGGCTGCATCTCCGCCGTAGATTTGGTCGTTGCCACGGCCGCCGTCGATGAAATCTCGGTCTTCGCGGCCGTAGAGTTCGTCGTCGCCGTCGTTGCCCCACAGGGTGTCATTGCCGGTACCTGCATCGAGGAAGTCGTTGTCGTCGTTACCTTCGATGCTGTCGTTGCCGGATTGACCGAAAATGCGATCGCTCCCTTCTCCGCCTGCTAAAGTATCGTTGTTAGCGCCGCCGTCGATGTAGTCGTCGCCGCTGTTGCCGTCAGCGAAGTCGTTGCCGTCATTTCCGTAAATTCGATCGCGCCCTTGGCCTCCAGTCATGCTATCGTCGTCTGCACCACCTTCTAAGTAGTCGTCGCCATTGTTACCGGAGAGGGTATCTTTGCCGATTTGACCGAAAAGTCGATCGGACCCATCGCCACCATCGAGGCTGTCATTGCCCGATTCACCCCACAGTTGGTCATCTCCGGTTTGTCCTAGCAGCGTATCGTCGTTATCGCCACCCCACAGTTGGTCATTATCGGCATTGCCTTCTAACAAATCATTGCCTTGGCGGCCGTATAATTTGTCACGGCCGTCGTTGCCGGAGAGAGTATCGTTTTCAGTACCGCCGTCAACGAAATCGTCGCCGCTGTTGCCAGCTAGAATATCGCGGCCGGCTTCTCCTAACAGGCTGTCGTTATCTTCGCCGCCGTCCAGGGTGTCGTCGCCGTTACCGCCGAACAGGGTATCAGTGCCCGATTCTCCCTGCAAGATGTCAGCGTCATCGCCTCCCCACAAGGTGTCGCTATCATCGCCGCCGAACAGGGTGTCGAGGCCGGATTGACCGTAAATGCGATCGCGCCCTTCGTTCCCCTGAAGCAAATCGTTGCCCAAACCGCCGTCAACTATGTCATCGCCGCGATTGCCGATAACCGTATCATTACCGACTTGTCCGAACAGACTGTCATTATTATCACCACCATCCAGAATGTCGTTACCGTCGCCACCTTCGAGGGTGTCATTTTCAGTACCGCCATTCAGAGTATCGTTGCCGAGTTCGCCAAAAAGTCGGTCTGTTCCTGAGTTGCCTTCGAGGATGTCATCGCCACCGAAGCCGTAGAGAGTATCGTTTTCGCCTTCGCCGTAGATGATATGTTTGTCTGCGCCACCGTAGATAAAATCATCGCCAGCGCCACCGTAGAGTAAGTCTTTTCCTGTTTCGCCGCGAATTCCGCTGGAACCGTTTAGAAAACTTGCTCAGCAATGCTCGCGATAGCGAAGACTACGATGTCAGCAAAATCCTGAACCAAGCATTGGAATATTTATTTTATGAAAGAGGAGATTTTATTCGCGATCGTAAGATTTTTCACTCTTGTAAGGACACAGCACTGCTCATTGGTGTCAACTTAAGAAATTGGTGGCGCGATCGCTCTCAATCAATTTTGGGTGTCAACTGATTAAGTTGACACCAATGGGCTCTTGGAGTGTCCCTAGGATTGAGGGATTACGAATTAATTTTAAATAAAGGGCGATCGCACTTTTTTCCCAATAAACTATGGTCTGGTTAAACCACGTTTAAAATAATCGTTACCACCAGGAAGATTAGGTAAATCTCCTACCCCTCGTAATTGGAATCCATATTGAGAAGTTAAAGGAACTGATGTTCCAACCCGGCATCCAGCAGTGTTTCTAGCCTCTAAATGAATATGCGAAAAACCACCATTATTAGAATTAGCAATGGAAGTTTTTCCTAAAACTTGACCTGCATTTACTCTTTGACCATTAGCAACTGTGCGATTGAAATGACCAATTAAGAGACTATGACTATTGTCAATTGAAAGACAAACTAAATCACTATTTACATAAGAAATAGTGCCAGATGCTGGAGCAAGAACATCATAGTTAGCCGATTTACTGAAACTTCTTCCATCACTAGGGTAGCAAGCTGTAGCACCAAAATCTTGATTGCTGACTGTTAAATCTAACGCATAGGAATTGGTGTGTGTAGGATTACCTTGATACCCTTGACAAACATACCAACTTTGACCTCGACCAAAAGGTAAATCAATGTTACCACTTACACTACTACCACTACTTTTCCAGCGCTGGTTCGCATTATTAGAATCGCACGTAATTAGATGAACCCTGCCAGTATTAGTACGAGTTGGAGAGTCAACACATAGATTAGTTCCATTGCGGCGGATTAAAAACTCTCCACTAGGAATATTCACTAAATTCCAGTTTTGATCGGGGTCGGAAGCGTTGCAATTCCACACATTAATTTCCGCATTATTGGAAAGATAATGAGCATTTAAGCACTTGCCTGTTGAACCGTGACGCAACAGTATACTATTGCTACTGCTACCCGACAAACGATCAAATTGTTGGTCAGGGTCGTTGATGTTATGTTGATAAAGAGACATCCGAGGATTACCGTCAATCAAGCGAAAAGACTTATTTGTATTCAGTGCATATCCGCCATTTACCTGAAAAGTTTCCGCTGCTTGAGCTGCTTGTGCCGTAAAAGCTATAGAAACACTAGCAATGGCGATCGCAGTAATTTTTTGAACTTTTTGGAAATTCATGATCTGACTCCTTTAATGATGAGTGATTTAATCAATTGCGGGCGGGAATATTCCAGCCCATTTTTCTAGCAGTATCAGAGCTAAAACAGGCAAGATCGCCACTTTTTTCCCGACAAACTTGGGTATTCAACCAATAAGGCTGACTCCATTTATCCCATTTAATGTTGGCAGTAGCATTGATTGTTTTTGGTCTAGTCTCTGAGTCTAAATCAACTGGATCTCCACCTCCAGCTTGTGCTTGCTCACCTAAAAACAAAATAGCTAATTGCAGAGTCATTAGAATAGTCACTCGCCATAAAATATTTACTGGCGTTGACATTTTGTTCGAGGAATTGAATTTTCGCTTTATTAGGAATATAGGATCTAATTCAATGTGAGAAATAGCCATGATTGTTGTCTTCTAATAGATCCAAAGTGTGCTAAAAATTGACAAATAAACTCCGCCGACACGCCGTACATACGTATCACAATAAATGCAAACGTGGAAATAGACTAAGCCAACATTGGATGAACCCATTTCCCATATCGCTTGGGAATTTGGTTCGGATTGCGATCGGGAAGTTACGGGCGATCGCACTTTTGAATAAATCTCAACAAGTGCGATGGCTACGCCCCGGCTTACGCCTACGCAGTTCGTAATTTCCCTTCTGTTTATTTATCAGGGTGAACTCAGTGGTTTTATGCAAAACTCTCAAGTTTTTTTTGAAAGTTTTGCGAAAACTGGGTGAAAGTACGGAACAACGGGTGTTTTGGGGGTTTGAGGTTTGACCTCGTTGCCTTTTTGTTGTTCCTGTTTACTTATCAGGGTGAGCTCGGTGGTTTTATGCAAAAATCTCAAGTTTTTTTTGTAAACTTTGGCAAACACTGGGTAAAAGTACGGAATGATGGGTGTTTGCGGGGTTTTAGGGGCGATCGATTGAGGACTCACGCATGGGCCCAGAAACCGGGTTTTTTTGCGGAAACTTCGCCGTAGTCGAAAAATTTGGTAAAAACCCGGTTTCTTTGGTTAAAGTGCGTAAATCCTCTCGCGCCCAGGCCCAGAAACCGGGTTTCTCTGATATTTTTCGCCTCCCCACCGGATTTTACGCAGAAACCCGGTTTCTCAATTCTGACGCGCTAACCCCAAAAACCGGGTTTCCTTGGTGAGAGTGCATAAGTCTTCACAAAAATTCACATTTAATTTTGCCGCCACATCCACCGCACCGCAAGACTTTCAACCATCCGCCCCAAAAAACTTTCACAATTTCGCATAAAACGATCGAACTCACCCTGATAAGTAAATGTAGGAACAAAGTTGCGGCCGCACTTCACTATGAACGATCAATCCCACCCCTCCGAGGGGGAAGACCACTCATCCGACGACTCCGATCCTGTTGGGGACTCAGGAAAATCTCGAAATTGCGATCGCAAACTTCTCTATCAAGAGTTAGACAGCCTTGTCACTCTAATTAGGGAGGAAGCCTCGAATTCTTGGAAGCTAAAACGTTTGTTGAATCAGCTTGTGACTAAAATGAAAAACTCGGGGCTGATCTGGAAAGACAAGGTACCTTACTATGAAGATGCTGTCCAAGAACAGTGGGAGTTTTTCTATAGCAATTTGTGCGAATCCCGCACCGGCACTCAGTACGATCGCGATCGGGGTAATGTCATAACTTGGTTCAATTATTATTTGAAGCGACGGCTGCAAAATTGGGCGGTGAGGGTAGATCGAGAAAATAGCAGGAGAGACGATCGACAACTTGTTTTAGAAGACGGAACTGCGATCGATCGAATAGAGAGTTTACCTGCTGAGGATGACAGTCATACAGTCGAATGTATTCAAGTATTTGAACACGTCAAAAACTGGATTGAAACTAATCCTGATGGGATATTAAACGAGTACATTCGAGGGCGGAAAGATCTGACTTGTCAAGTTATATTGAGAAGCAGAGCATCTGGTAAAGATTTTACCACAATAGCAATGGAGTTTGGCTGTGCTTATCCTACAATATATAGCTTTTACCGAAAGAAATGTCGGCTTCATTTGCAACAATTTCGAGAAGACAGTGGCTATTAATCATACAAGGAGTTAAAATCGGGAAATGAAGAACAATACTACTACAACCCAATCATTGCCAATGCCAATTACCCAAAAGGCAATTCATCTAGCATGGCAATTTGCTTGCGAACACCAACACCCGCAAAAAGTTGAACAGATTTATCTCAACACTTTGGCTGTGTTGGTAGTTGCCGATTATTTAAAAATATTAGATATTGAAACTGATTTAACTCAATGCGATAGCTGGAATCCAGTAATTCGCCTGTTTGAAAATGTGGCAGATTTATATGTTAAAGGCTTGGGCAAAATTGAGTGTCGTCCAATTAGGGCTGAACACAAACAAGGAGAAAATGGCAATCAAAATTCCGCTATAAATTTACCTGAAATCTGCCGCTTTCCTACCGAAGCTAGGGAGGAACGTATTGGTTATATTGTAGTAGAAATTGATGAGGATGACAAGGAAGCAAGATTGCTGGGATTTGCTCCGACGGCGGATTCAGGTGAATTAGTATTGAGAGATTTACATCCTCTGGATGACTTCTTGCTTCACCTTGAAAGAATCTATGAATCTAAAGTCGATCTGCGTCAGTGGTTGGAGAATATATTTACATCGGATTGGGAGTCTGTTGAATCGATATTCGATCCGCAGCCCGAGACTGAACCGACTGAGATTGAAAATCCGGTCAAATCTAATTTACGCAATTGGTTAAAGAATGTTGCAGAAACCAACTGGCAGAAATTTGAGGAAGGCAAACAAAATTTAGAAGAGCTCATTTTTCCTGATGAAAACCCAGCTTTTGTATTCCGAGGTGGTGGAAATTCCAGATCGCAAGATACTTCACGCGGACATCAAAGCAGTATCGATATGTTTCCCGAAGCTGATATCGTGCGGGCAAAGTTGATTGATTTGGGAATGCGTTTGGGTAGGACAACTGTTGCGTTGTTGGTGGGGATTGCCGAAGATAGCGATCGCGCTGTCAGAGTTCACGTTCAGTTGCATCCGGCGATCGGCGATCGTTACTTGCCAACCAATATTAAATTGTCCTTAATCTCTGATGTAGGAGAAAATTTACATGAAGTAGAATCAACTGTTCAGAATAAGTGCATTTTGCTCAAGGATTTTTACGTAGACCCAGAAGAAAGCTTTACTATTCGAGTAGCTTTAGATGATTATACCATAACAGAAAATTTTGTGGTATGATACTTTGATTAACTGCAATGACATCCAATTTATGAGCAGTACAGTTATCTTGGCTTTGGGATCCGGGGATTTTAAACAAGGTTTTTCTTGCGTGACAGCGGAGTTAAAAAAACAAGGAGAAACTGTCGCTCAATATTTAGGAAGCTTGCTGCCAGCACCTGAGGTTGACGAGTTGCACAAAAGGTGGAAAGTTAGTTGTCGCGCCACCCAACATCACAGAAGCAGTTCTCGAATCAAAATCAAGCCTGCGGGCAAAACAAATATCTCTGAAGACAAGCCTAATATTATATATGAAGGTTTGAAAAAAGAGATGAACAAGTGGTTGAGTGCT
Organism: Microcoleus sp. PH2017_09_SFU_O_A; assembly: GCF_020738625.1. Taxonomy (NCBI): domain Bacteria; kingdom Bacillati; phylum Cyanobacteriota; class Cyanophyceae; order Oscillatoriales; family Microcoleaceae; genus Microcoleus; species Microcoleus sp. PH2017_09_SFU_O_A. The sequence goes on along the minus strand of NZ_JAEQCF010000010.1, from coordinate 3,092 downwards.
GATGAGTTTTACAGAAAAATAGAGGTAAAACTCAGAACAGAAATTAGCAACCGAGACGAATTAGTTGAAATATTTTTAGAGTGCAATAACTCTGAGATTTGGCAGTTGCCTTGGGATGTGTGGCAGTTTCGCGAAGACTACAATAACTGTGAAATTATCGGCAGTTCCCCTGAATATAAAAAAACTCCCCAAGAGGCAATGATAGGGGGAATACCTCTAGGTTCGCGAGGCAGAATTTTATGTATTTTAGGTAATAGCCAGGGAATTGATGTCAGCAAAGATGCCAAGGAAATTACAAAATATCTGGGCGATAGCTGTGACTTACAATTTCTTCAAGAACCAAATTCCCAAGAGTTACGCAACCAGTTATTTGATGAAAAAGGCTGGCAAGTTTTATTTTATGCGGGGCACAGCGATAGCGATATCAATGGTGCCAACGGATTGCTATATATAAATCAACAAGTTGCAGACAATACTGTCACCGTACAAGACTTTAAAGAAGGTCTCAAACGAGCTATTGTCAAAGGATTGGAATTACTAATTTTTAATTCTTGTTCGAGCATGGGTATAGCAGCAGATTTAGTCACAGAAGGTATTTCTTTGCCATCAGTGATTGTGATGCGGGCGCCAATCCCGGATTTTATTGCTCAGGAATTTGTGAAGTCTTTGTTTAGATATTTAGCCCTCAAAGAACCTCTATTTTTAGCAGTACGAAAAGCTAAGAATGATTTACTGCGCTATGAAAATCAATTTCCTGGCGCGAGTGGCATACCAATGCTTTGCCAGCATCCAACTTTTGAGGGATTAAAATTATTAGAATTAAAGTGCGATCGCCCTTTCGCTGCACCGACAGATGATGTAGCCCCGGTGAAGCGAAGCTATCCCGTAGGGAATCGCCCAAACCACCCGCAATTTACGATTCCAACTAAATTTATGCAGCGTACCAGCATCAGTTTAGCTGGTTTGGCGATCGGCTATCCACTCATCGGCCCGCATCTGGCATCTGCGATCAACACATTTGGGATAGAAAACCACCGCAACAATCAATTTTTAATCGCGAAAGTTTCATACAATTTAGCTGCATCAATCAATCCTACTAACGGCGAGTCTTCCTATAACTTATCTTTGCTGTGCGATCAATTAAATGAAGACGAGTGTGCGCGAGAAGCAATGAAACAAGCAGTCTGGCGAGGACTTCCAGAAGCTTATGCTCAAATATCTCGATCGCTAATTATCAAAAACAAACCTGAATCCGCTTTAAAAGTAATCGGAATGTGTTTAGAACAAACTCAATTTGATGGAGTAAAATCAGCTTGTTTTAAGAATCGCGGCTGGGTGCGATTGAATCAAAAGCGATACGACGCAGCGGAAACCGACTTAAGAAAAGCAATATCTCTCAGCAATAAGACTCCAGAAGCTCAATGTCTTTTAGCGCAGGTACTGGAAGCTAAAGGGAAACCACAAGAAGCACTCACACATTGGCAAGAAACACTGAAATCTGCCAATCCCAGCATACCAGAACAAGATGAATGTATCCAAATGGCAAAGGAACGTTTACCAATAATAGGAAAAAGTCAATGAAAAAACAGACGACTGTTGTTATGGGTGCAAGCGCGATCGCATTTACGTTGATTGCGATCGATATTTTGCCTCATCTCCACTTCGGTATTGGCGCCAATTTATCCAAAATATCCGCCAACAACCTGATAATTTCCCCAGCAATTGCAGCAACGACAAGAATACCCAACGGACAAATCCTGAATATTAGCGGGGAAGTGCAGCTACAGCGTCAAGATGGCAGAAATGTTCGCCCCAGCGCGGGTACGCCAATTTATCCGGGCGACAAACTGCAAACTGCACAAAACGGACAAATTACGATTCAATGTGCAGATTCAGAAATTAAGTCAATTAAAGCGGGTGAAAATCAATTAAATAGCTGTTTATTGGCTAGCGAAAAGTCGAAGGATGACTGCAATAAAAATTTAATTCATTGTCCCGATCGCGGCGACGATCAAATTGTTTGGAACAAGGCGCCAATTCCTTATATAATTAGTCCGAGGCGGACGAAATTGTTAGGAAACAAGCCAATTTTGCGCTGGAATCCGATTGCGGGTGCGACTAGCTATAAGTTGAGCATCCTCGAAAATAAAGCGAAGTTAAATTGGGAAATGACGGTTAACGGTACTGAGGCGGTGTATCCGGGGGAACCGGCGCTGAAACCGGGTTTTAAGTACAGGTTGATTGTGGAGGCGAATACGGGGGTTTCTTCGGAAAGTCCTCTCGGGGAGAGGGATACAGAGTTTCGATTGTTGGATGAGAAGGAGGTGGAAGGGGTTAAGGAGGCTGTACGGACGATCGAGCAACAAGTACCGAATGCAGCGAGTCAGAAATTGGCGATCGCACAAGTTTATCGTAGCGCGAACTTGATTGCCGAAGCAATAGAAATCCTGGAAAGCTTACCAGCAGCGGGAGTTGAGACACCGCCCATCTACCGGATGTTGGGAGAAATGTATCAAGGGCGATCGCAACTAATGCCGCAGGCTAAATTCTACTATTTAAAGGCGATTAGTAGAGCAAAACCGGACGATATCGAAGAGCTAACTGAGGCGCGTTACGGTTTGGGAGAAGTTTATTCATCTATGAGGGAGAATCTGGAAGCGATGCAGTATTTGAAGTTGGCAAAAGAGGGATATCAAACTTTGGGAGATGTGCAGATGGTAGAAAAAATAGGGAAGCAGTTGCAAGATGTGCAGAGGAGAGAACAAAGGAAATAGTAATGGATTTGGAGATGAATTATCGGTCAATTTGCAATGTCGCAATAACCCAAATTCGTAGGGGCGGGTTCGCCATTAATTCTGTCACCAACAAACAATCTCAAAAACCCGCCCCCACCCAACCAATAACCCCCGAAAACCTCCCTGCCACATGGTTAAATTCAATGTATTCTTAATTTCTGGGTGGGGTGGGGGCGGGTTTTTATAATTGTCGTTGGGTGTCATATATTTCGGTGAACTCGCCCCTACAGGATGATGATAAAATATTCTTTATCGTATTTTATGCCCAAATTCGTAGGGGCGGGTTCGCCATTAATT